>NZ_JAUBRO010000093.1:0-9884 GCF_036701945.1 Microcoleus sp. MON1_C1
TGCTCAACAATAGCTCAAAGCTACTATTCTGCTTTTTTAAGCATTTATACTTATTGCAAAAGTGACACGCTCCCTGAGCAACGCCCCTAAATTAAGGCTTACCTACTTAATTTAACTGGGGCGGTTTGGCGATCGATAAAATGGTTTTTTTACCACACTAGCCGGATAGTTTTTCCCGCGAATTTCGACCTCTAATTGCTGACCGATTTTCGCTAATTTGGCCGGAACAACCGCGAGGCCTACTGCCCGATTCACAGTAGGCGATAATGTACCGCTAGTAACCTCTCCTACTGTTTCGCCTTCAAATATTACCGGATAGCCGTGGCGCGCAATGTGCCGCCCCTGCATTTCTAAACCTACCAACCTCTTTGATACTCCACTCGCTTTCTGCTGTTCCAAAACCTCGCGACCAATAAAATCGCCTTTGCTATCGAGGTGAACTACCCAACCCAATCCAGCCTCTAAAGGCGTGATATTGTCGTCGATATCTTGACCGTAAAGAGCCATTGCTGCTTCTAAACGCAAGGTATCTCTGGCACCCAAACCGCAGGGTACAACGCCAGCAGCTAACAATTTTCGCCACAGTTCTTTTCCTACTTCGGCATCCACCATGATTTCAAACCCATCTTCGCCGGTGTAACCAGTTCTGGCAATAAAACTCGGCTGTCCCAACAGATTTGTTTCTAAGTGACCGAATGCCTTAATTGGTGCGAGGCTGTCTTCCACAAAAGGCTGGAGATAGTTAACAGCCTCTGGCCCTTGAATGGCAATTAAAACTTTATCTTCGGAGAGGTCGGTAAAACTGAGTTCGCTCAATTCTAAGTGAGTGGCGATCCATGCTTTGTCGGCGATGCGAGTGGCGGCATTGACAATGATTACTGCACGTTCTTCGCTAGTGATAGGGTCTGGTTCTTGGCAGTAGAAAATAATGTCGTCTAAGATACAGCCTTTGGCATTTAGCAAGACTGTATATTGAGCTTGACCGGGTTGCAAGCGGCTCAAGTCTGAGGGTACTAAGGGTTGAAATTTTTCTCTTACTTGTTTCCCTCTCAAACCAAATTTTCCCATGTGGGAAATGTCGAACATTCCTGCTTGCTGGCGTACTGCTTGGTGTTCGCTGCTGATGCCTGCGTACTGCACCGCCATCTCCCACCCGGAAAAGGGTACCATCCGGGCTTTGAGTTCTAATGATAGGTCGTACAGAGGCGTGCGGGCAAGTTGGCTCGGACTCTCTGGATTGCTGGATTCAGTTGACTTTGCCACAGGTAGCGCTTTGGTTGCGGGTAGACTGTTTTGATTTTACGGGAAAATTGGTTTTGTTGATGCGATCGGGGCGATCGAACGTGAGGACACAGCAGTGCCGTTTCCCTACGAGTAAGGACACTGTTTCGCTTGGAGTAAGTCCATCCAAGACCAATCCTGAGCTTGTGCTGCTTTCTTCAAATCGTAGGAAGGCCAAAAGCAACCCTGCTTAGAAATTGCACCAGTTGTCATCGTGGCGTTGCAAAGCCGTGTATCGCGAAAACTCGTAATACCCGTATCGGTCAAATCCGCTCGATCGAGATAAGCCGGATCGTGCTTCAGTTCGCTGAAGTCAGCCGCTACCAGTTTTGCCCCAATCATAATCGCTCCCTGCAAATCAGCATCTCTAAAACGCGCACCATTCAGGCTAGCGTTGCTGAAGTTTGCCGAACGAAGGATTGCCCCAGAGAAATTGGCTCTGGTAGCCTGAGTATAGGAGAGCAAAGCATTTGTTAAATTTGCTTGGCGCAAGTCAGTGTCAATTAGGTTAGTAGCGGCACCAGAGAAGTCTGTCCCTTGGAGGTTTGCCCGTCGCAGGTTCGCCTCTGATAAATTTGCCTCTCGGAAAACTTGGCGAGAAAAATCGGCACCGGCTAAGTTTTTACCGCTCCATTGCACCGCCCTCAATTCAAGAATCTTCTCATACCTACGCAGACGTTGCCAGTGGGAAAATTTGGCTAGGGCAAAGATAGCGATCGCACTTCCTCCCAATCCTCCCAAGATCCACCAAACACTTTTTTTGTGCCACATCCTGAGTTACCCGAAGTAATAATTTTGCCCGCCTATTCTAAGTCAAAATAGAGAACATTCTGTCTGCCGCCTCTCAAATTTGCCGTTGGCTTGCATTATAAGTACCTTCGTGCAAATACTTGAGCAACATCAAATGCCAGCTTGTAAATTCATTTAGCCAATTTTAAAACATTCTGTGAATATCTGCCTTCGATGTATTGAGCAGTGCCATATTTAAAACTGTGTTGCTCAGCGCTTCTAATTCTTGCTCTTGATGGTGGCGTATTGCGGTGCCAAGGGCAGGGGAAAATGCCAGGCTGCGCGTTCCTCAACACCAAAAGCCAGGTTTTACTGTAACTATAATTGGGCTTCAGCCAAGATTATTTGTAACGCTCCAGGTTTTACTGCTGTGCCTTATGCAGCAGCCCGTGTAGAAACTTCTTCAAGAATAGAAAATAATTCATCTAGCTGAGTCGAGGTAAATAATCCGTCTGGCCCCTGTGGCGTAATGTCGGTAAATGGGGATTCATAAAGGATTGCTGCATCCATTGCGCCATGTGCGGTTAGGTAATCCACAATCATATTCACAAATTCAATCTGATTGGAGTTAAGATTTTTACCCGATATAAACCTCGCTAGTTCCTGCTTGGCTACCTCTCGATCGAGTCCTACTAAGGAACGGACGAATAAGCCTAACCCATGCGACTCTTCTTTAGCACGGTCTATATCTTCCTCTACGCCTAATTTGTTTTCTAGCAATATCTTCTCTAACTCAGATAAATCGGATGGAGTGAGCTGTTTGTTAGTCCGTAGTTTAAAAATGACCACATGATCTTCATGCGATCGCAAAAAAGCCCTTGTTTTAGCACGGAACTTCTCAAAGTTATCTAATGCTGTAAAACCAGGCAACTCAACTATTATCTCATCCCCCATTACATCCTCAAAATCGGTGTAAATAGGTTGGCGTTTTTGTTTCTCAATCAGCTTGATTAACCCCCGTAGGCGTTTGCGTAACACCTCCAGCATTGGTAATGTCACATCTTGCCACCACTCCTCGGTTTGTACATCCTGAATCAGCGATAACTGTTCTTGCACGAAGGGAATGGCAGATTTATCCTCTAGCAGTCCTGCAAGTGACTTCACCTGTTCTTGTAAACGCTTAAACGTAGAGTCAGAGCGCAGGATTGCTAATTGTAACTTCAGCATCAGAACATCAAATCTTTTTATTTCTTCTGTTTCTGTTTCCAATTGGGAAGGCAAGCCAGCTATTTCTTGACTAAGCTCAAGAAAATCATCGATCGATAGCGACGCCCATGCTGCGGAATTAGCATATTTCTCTACAAATCGTTGTTTAGGTCGCACTATGAAGTTTTCAGTATTCATAGCCGCCACTTCGGTATTGAGTAAATTGGCGAGTTCCTGGCGCAATTCTGCATCAGTCTTTGGTTCTTTAGAGGCAGCTTGAGACTCTTGAAGCTTGCTCAGTTTTGCTTGATTAATTGGTTGATTTTCAGGTATTCTTTTATCTAACTCTCCGATTAACTCTAATCGAGCGGTAAACAGTTGCTGACCCAATGATTTAGTTATTGGTGCATTAACAGTCTCTGAGTTATGTTGAAAAAACTCTAAATTTTGGCAATAATCAAACAGGTAAAAAAAATCTTTATCTTGCCCTAATCCAAATAGGTCAGGACATAGCCTCGTACCTCGTCCTATCATCTGCCAAAACTTAGTTTTGGAGCGAACAATTTTGAACAGCACCAGATTAACTACCTCTGGCACGTCAATCCCAGTGTCGAGCATATCCACTGAGATTGCGATATGAGGTTCTTTATCTTTTTGGGAAAAGTTATCAATCAGGCTTTGAGCATAGGAGGTTTTGAAGGTAATGACGCGGGCAAACTCACCTTTAAGGTGTGGATAATTGGCGTTGAACCGCTGAGCAATAAATTCTGCATGATCTTGATTTTTAGCGAAAATAATGGTTTTGCCGAGCCGATCGCCCCCAACAACTTTTAATCCCCTCGTCATCAGATGCTCTAGCACCTTATCCACGGTATCTTTATTGAATAACCATTTGTTTACTGCTTCTGCTTCTACGCGCTCAGGGGCATTGCCTTCTGTGTCCCATTCAAGCGCATCCCATTCTTCTCTTTCGGATTCAGAGAGTTCGCCATAATTAATGCCTTGTCGTTGAAACTTAAGCGGCACTGATACTGCTTTCAGGGGGACTAGATACCCATCTTTTACGGCATCTTCAAGCGAGTAGGCATCGGTAGGTACGCCGTTTTCTAAGTCAAAAAGTCCGTAAGTGTTGCGGTCAATTTCATCCTTGGGCGTAGCGGTTAGTCCTAGCAAGACAGAATCAAAGTAGTTGAAAATGGTACGGTATTTCTGGAAGACCGATCGGTGAGCTTCATCAATAATAATTAGGTCAAAATGCCCGACGCCAAAACGACGCTGACCGTCACGGGTATCATTAATTAATCCCATCATGGTTGGATAGGTGCAAGCAAATACTCGTCCTTCAGTATCTTTTTCTGTGACTAAGTTTACTGGCGCGGCATCGGGGAGATGTTTCTTAAATACATTGATTGCCTGATTTACCAAAGCTACACGATCTGCTAGAAATAGAACCCGTTTAGCCCAGTTACAACGCATCAGCAGATCGACCAAGGCGATCGCGGTTCTGGTTTTGCCTGCACCAGTCGCCATAACTATCAGGGCTTTGCGGTCTTTATCAGTCTCTACGGCTTCGGTAATGTGACGGATGGCACGAGTTTGATAGTAACGTTCGGCAATGGTGGGGTTAATTGTGCCTGCTGCTAAAGATTTACGAGTAGCTCGGCGCTGTATAAGTAATTGTAATTCAGTTTTTTTATAAAATCCTTGCACCTGTCGCGGTGGGTAATTAGTATCATCCCACAGCCAATGCTCGTAACCGTTAGAGTAAAAAATAACTGGACGCTGATTAAAGTGGTTTTCTAAGCAATCGGCATATAGCTTAGCCTGTTGTTGCCCGATGCGGGGGTCGTTTCGGGTACGCTTGGCTTCTACGACTGCCAGAGGTTTACCATCATCACCCCAGAGGACGTAATCCACAAAACCTTGATTTGATGAATTGGGCATCCCTGTAACCGGAAACTCTCGATCGCGTTGTTGATCTAAGTTCCATCCGGCTTCTTTTAGCAAGAGGTCTATGAAGATGTCGCGGGTTTGTGCCTCAGAATAGTCGTGGGTATCTGGCTGGGTGACACTGGCTTTTTTGACTGCTGCCAATTCTGCCCGTACTTGTTTCAGTTCTTCATCAAGTGCATTCTTGTCTGCTAGAACTGTTGAGAGCTTTTCATCGCGATCGCGTAGTTGAGTTTCTAGTTTCTGAAGTTGTTCAATGGTTTGCTTAGGAAGTGGTGCAGTCTTGGGCAATGCGTCAGAGTTGAAGGTAAGCCCCGCATTGGGTTTGCTACTGCGTCCATAGGTGTGGGCTAACCAATATGTAACATGAAACAACTCTCGTACAGCATTTATAGCGTCATTAACAGGGATAGGTCTGGCACTGTGGACGGCCGGATTCCCTAGTTTGATAATGACTCTTGCTTTGTTAAATATTGCTTCACCTACTAAGTTTTTAAAAGTAGGTTCGTGAATCAAGGCGCTTAGATTATCTTGATAGGGCAGTTCCAGGGAATTATCGTACTTATATAACCAATTAACGGTTAACTCCAAAGTTCGACGGGCATAAAAACAGGCAGTGCGAGGGTCGGGATGTACTGCATCAACTGCTTTCTTGGCGGATTCATAAATTGTAGGAAATTCAGCTTGGAGGAAAGCAAAGTTACTCATTGGACTACTCTATGCCTCCCATCTGTCTCTCAAGTGACTGTCGCACCAACCCTATCACATAAGGCAACTTATCAAGCGATTCCAGACCAACCTCTACATCACCATTACCCCAGCGCCCTACACTCGATACATCTTTGCAAAGGCCTTTGGGATCATTGATTTCGGGAAATGGCATATTTAACGAAATGCGTAACCGCTTGGCTTGCGGTACTATATCCACAAAGTTGGACTCTGCTTTGTAGGCAACGTAAAGCTTGAGAAATTCCTCGGTCACGCAGTCATCAAGCGCAAGAACTTCTTTTCTGAATACTTTAAACACCTCTGCCATTGGTCCCGAAACCAAATATGGGTGATTTTCTATGGTATAGCCTTGTTGGGCGGGCTTGGATTTATAGCCCTCACGCACGCTGGTTTCTAGCTTAGGGGCTGCCCAGACATCGAGTGCTATGGTAGAAAGTCGGTCTGCCCGTTGCCGGATGGCATCTTCATCCCACTGTTCTACCATTCCAAGCCCCTGATTTAGCTTCAGTGGACTTTCTTTAAAGCCTCCTGGCATATCACGCTTTTGAGCAAATGTTTTGTCACTGTATTCCGAGTTGTATCCGGTAAGAGTCAGGTTGCCGATGGTGTGTAGGTAAGTCTGCTGAATTCGCTGCCACTCTACGCCCAGTGCTGTCTTCCAGGCTGAAGAAAGGTTTTCGTTCTGGGGCAGAATGTGTTCGATGGTGTACTCGTCCACCAACACTTGTTCCTTGCGCTTGTGATTTTCCAGACGACGCATCCAGTAACTGCGACTGCGGAATTTGTAGAGGTCTTTGGTTTGCAGTTCGCGCTTAAACTCCTCATCGTTGGGAAAGCGCCGATATGATGGCAATAGAAGCAAGTAAGCTTGAATGCTTTCGATGTAGCGATCTTTCTTAACAGCTTTTGTGAGGGTAGCGAAAGTTTTGTTTTGCGAGTTAGTAGGGATGGCACAGATGGCACGACGGAATACATAGGATTCAACCAGCCGTACTGCTGTCAGAAAGTCCGCCTTGGGAAAATCACCCGAAGCATAATCGTGATAAAGCTCCAAGAGGAAGGGGTAAGCTACATCCACCTTCAACTCTCGCAGGTCTTGGAAGGCTAATCTAAGGTCAGGGTCTGGTTCAGCGCCCAATGTCATGGCGCAGTAGTAACGGGCAAATGTGCGAAGATCAGCTACCATTGGCTCCACTCCAGCCTTAGCTACATCCGGCGAGCGCGCGTGAGCTTTGAATGCTTCATAAACTTCTCCCTGATTAGGAATATTACCAGTTTTCACTGTTAAAAAATGGCGCATGAAGCTATCGAACTGTGTACCATAAGCCTCTTGTCCAAACTCTACTTCCATAGGTCGCCAATATTGCTCATAAAGCTTAGTCTGAAGCTGAGGTTCCAGTCCCATGAGGATGTAGTTACGGATTAGATCGGCTTGACTTAGCTCGCGACCAGTTGAGTTCATACTCTCGAAAATGAGTTGTGGATTGTCCTGATCTCGGCTAAGAGCAACATCTACAACTAACAGTTTTGCTAGTCCTTTGCATATAGTCGCTAGCTTATCCTTAGAATCTTTAATCAACGACTCGAAAAGTTTTAAGTTTTCTGTCACGCGGATGGAAGAGTCTTTGGGTTGCTCGGAGTTATTGAGAATGGCTATAAGTGAATCCTTATCAGTTTGCGAAAGAATCAGTTTGAAATGCTGTTCTCCATCTTCTTCAGGGTTAAGTAAATAATAGTTTCGTAATTTGCGCTGTGAAAAACCTTCTACTGGCTCAGTATCATCAAGAGCATTAGCCAGTG
Source organism: Microcoleus sp. MON1_C1 (assembly GCF_036701945.1). Taxonomy (NCBI): domain Bacteria; kingdom Bacillati; phylum Cyanobacteriota; class Cyanophyceae; order Oscillatoriales; family Microcoleaceae; genus Microcoleus; species Microcoleus sp. MON1_C1. Next base: position 7,696 of record NZ_JAUBRO010000093.1, read on the forward strand.
CTGTAATTAATAATGTAACTGTTGTTAGGCGTTGCTGTCCGTCAATTACAAGCAGTGGTGACTGGCTTGATACTTGGTAAAGTCCTTTTTCGATGTAGACAATAGAGCCAAAGAAGTGAGTAGTAATGTCATCATTGGAGCCAGTACGCAGGATGTCATCCCACAACTGTCGGCATTCCTTTTCTGTCCACGAGTAGGTACGCTGGTAAATGGGGATAACGAACTGCGGGGACTTCTTGATAAAGGCGAGTAGCTTGGCTTCGGTGGCTTTCATGTTATAACTCTCCTCGGTAAATGATATCGGCGTTGATTTGGTCTGTTAGATACGGAGCAAACCCAGGTAAATCGCCTCCCAAATCTTCTACGACCTGATAGGCACGCTCACAGAACTTTACAAGAAACCGTTCGCCACATAAGCTGCTAGACTTTGTTTTCATAAACGCTTTTTTCGCCTGTGCTGGATCACTGACAATTTCCGCAAATCTTTTCTCAGCCCATACCTTTTCATCGCTCGTCTGACTCGGTGGGATAATGAATACCTTAATTAACTCTCGGTAAAGCTCGATGAACAGGTCATCAGGTGCTTTAGGATGTCGGGCAAGTTTGCTCCATATTTCCCGCCAAGATTCAGACCAAACTTTAAGGAATTCTCCACGCATAGCTATAACTCTCCTCTAAATGCTCGATGTTGCAGGGAGGCGAAGAGGGCATCGAGTTCTGACAGTGAGGCGCGGTGTGCTGCTTTGAGTTTTTCTACAGCTTCGGCGCGATGGGAAAATTCTTGTTGAAGACCAAAAGGGGGAAGAGGAATATTAATTTTGCTTAGTCCTTCTTGATTGATAGTGTGTTGTCCAGCCGATGTTTTTCGATGAGATGCAATCTCTCTCTTACCACGCTCACCATTCAGAACAAAAACACAGAATTGTCCGTTTATTTTTGATTTATCTGTTTTTACTCGCATAATATGATCATTGAAATAAACGGGTTCTGTAAAGCCATCAAATATTGCACACCTACCAACATAGTCAGGATTACCATTTACACGAATAAAAAGCAGATCACCGCTCTCAACTTGATAACGCTGCAATTCTTTGCTAACAAGCGAAATTCTGTTTACATCCGAGAAGTCAATCCAGCCAGCACGAATATCACGGAGTCGAAGAACTATATCAGTACCTTTGTCAGATTCTTTTCTTCTGCGAGTTAGTCCGTTAGTGACATCACTAAGAAATGATCCAATGGAACAAATTTCCCACCGCTTCGGATTTGTAATGGGATCGCCGAACATTTCTATGAAGATGGCTTGGGTGAGGTTGTCAAGTTGTGCGATCGCTTCTCGACGTTTAGACCTGAGTTCTTCGGCGCGATCGAGTATCTCTGCAATCCGCTTCTGTTCTTCTAAAGGAGGTAAAGGGACTTGTAAATTGCCAATCTGAGTGAGACTGAGATTAGAAATCGTACCAGTTACAGTTGCCCCAATCATTTGACTCTGAGCATTATTACTTTCTAGCCAATGTCTGAGATATGGGCGAAATATATCTTCATTTGTCCGAACAATTGCAACAGCTTGATTACAGTTCAAAGGTGGAGCATTGTCAGGCACAATACCAGCACGACCTATCGTGCCAGCAATAGAAACAAGAATATCTCCTGCCAAGATTTGCGACCTAGAAAGAGCTTTATGTGTTAATTCATCTATGAAAAGAGTCTGCTGATCATAATTAACTTTTCCACCGTTAATGTTCTGAACACGCAGAAAAACGATTCCATTATCAGAGAAACTATATCCAATACTTGTTGGGGTAGTCCCTTTAGTAATTACTTTACAGAGATTAGATAAGCGTGTTGTGACGACGTTCATCCCAACATCCCCTCCAATTTCTCCATCCCCTGCTTAATTTCCACCTCTAATTTCGCCAAATCAGCAAGGATGTCTTTTGGTGTGCGGTGTTCCACCTCTTCATGCACAACTTCCTTGTAACGATTTAAGCTAAGGTCATACCCCTGAGAAGCAATATCAGCCTTGGGTACACAGAAACTTTGAGCAGTGCGCGATCGCTCTCGTTCCGTAGTATTCCGCAGTTGCCAACGACTCAACACATCCGGCAAATTATTTGGGAGCATGTCACTTTTGTAGTGAGTAATTATACTCAAGCTGCTTTTCGCTGATTACCAATTAAGCCGTTCAA
>NZ_JAUBRO010000094.1:0-9210 GCF_036701945.1 Microcoleus sp. MON1_C1
GCTTACTTAAATGACTTAATTGGTAAGCGAAGAAATACTTTAGTATAAATACTCATCGCAAAAGTGACACGCTCCCTATCCGTTTAGTAGCAAATGCAGATATCACAGCCTCGTAGCACACCAAAAAAGTTTTCTCGCTCCCAGCCAAAGGCGATGTGCAACTTAACTAAATAGTCATGTCGTTCCATTGTTTCTCATAGTGATCTCCTTTCTTTTGTAAGCCTAATGTTCAGGTCATTAACCAACAACTGGCTGAGATTCAATTCCTCGACACTGAAGCCTAATTGCTGAATGCTTGATTCGTCTATCGATTTTGGATTGTTTTCAGAAAACCAAGATAATTCGATGCTGCTTCCTGAGCGTTTTCGATCAACAGCAAATGTCCTGCTTTGGGTAATTGAATAATTTGACTCCCTAGAAGACAGCGATGTGAGCGATCGACATCCCGAATATCATAGATTTTGTCTTCCTGACCCCAAATTGCCAGGGTCGGAACCCGACTGTGAGGCAACTGACAAAGCACATCATCATAAAGATTCACAATGTCCCAAGTCTGTTGATAATTTCGATTACGATTCACATAATCGTTCAATTTCTCGGTTTTGACCTCATCCGGAATCGTAGGAGGCGTCACGAAAAGCAGACTGATTTCTAGATCGAACTGCTCTTTGGTAATCGGAATAAAGGGATTGATGCCCTCAATAATCGATTTCCTGACGCTAGTTGCCCAATTCGTTACGCCTAGCGGTGAACCGATAAAGGCGAGGCTGCGAACTTGGTTGGGATAAAGCTGGCTGTAAAGGGCTGCGATCGTGCCCCCCATCGAGCTACCTGCAACCTCAAGGGATTGAATCTTTAGCTGCTCGACAAACTGGTGCAAGAGGGCTACCTGATTCTCTAGTGCATAGTCTTTCACGGTAAATCCAGTACTCTTGGCATAACCGGGTAGATCGGGTGCAATCGCTTGATAGCCTGCTCTAGCCAACTCGCACATCATGCCATTCCACTGCTCTTTCTCGGCAAATAATCCATGCAGCAGTAAAATCGGCTGTCCTGTCCCTGCTTGATTATAGGAAAGCGTTCCACTCCCGATTTGGGTAGAGCGAGTTGCGATGTCACAAGTTGAAGCAGGAGTTGCGCGATTCAGCCAACCAGAGCCAACAAGCACACTGACAACCAGAACGATAATAACTAACCGAAGAATGAACTTTCTCATGAATAGTTTTTCCTGACTATTCCAAATCCCAGGGTAAACGCATCTAAATTTTATTGACAAAAGTCGAAAACCTTTAGGATACAGCGCTGATCAATTCCTCGCTTTTCGCCCAAAGCTGCTTAGCTTTGTTAGCGTCAAGTGCATACGACCTTACGCCGTCGGCAAACGGGTTGGGCGTGTCATTGATCGGCGCAACTGCACAATCTTCGAGATAGTGTCCGCCGATCTCGTCTTTGTCAGCTACGACTGCTGCCCAGACCGACGTTGCGGCTGCCTGCGGAATTTCTTTCAACTCTTTCGGCGGCAGACTCGCTTCGGTGCGCGCTGCGTCAACGGTCTGCAAAAGTTCCTGCAAATCCTCTGGCGAGAAATGGCGGGGCAGGTCCGTGAGACTGTTTCCGGGCATCACCGAAGCAGCCCGAATGCCGCGATCGCGATGCCGCCTGTCAAACTCCACAGCGAACAGGGAATTGGCGGTTTTCGATCGGCTATAGGCGACCCATGGATCGTATGCCTGTTGCTCAAAATTCGGATCGTCCAAGTCGATATCGGCACCACGATGTGAGAGCGACGACAGGACTACCAGCCGTCCATTATCGACGAGCAGCGGCTCGATCCCATTGATCAGGGCGAAATGACCAAGATGGTTGGTTCCGAACTGGACTTCAAAGCCATCGATCGTCCGACCGAACGGAGTTGCCATAACGCCAGCGTTAGCGATGATGGCATCGAACGGTTGACCGTCAGCCAACAGTTTATCCGCACAGGCACGAACGCTTTGCAAGGATGCCAGATCGAGATTGATCAACTCCAGGCTGTCGCCCTGCGACGCGGCATCACGAACCGATGCAGTGGCTAGCTCAGCTTTAGTGAGGTTCCTGACCGCGCCGACGACGCTAGCGCCGTGAGAGACCAGTGAGCGGGCGGTTTCAAGCCCAATGCCTGACGATGCACCCGTAATGAGAAATCGCTTTCCCTTGAGATTAATGCCGGAAAGCACCTCGTCGGCGGTCGATTTTGCACCAAATTTTTCAGCCATTTCTTTTCCTTTCGTTAATTGTGAGTGTAAAAGTTTTGATCTTTCGCATACCCTACGATCACCGCTCCTAAACCGCGAGAACCACCCGTTACCAGTGCAACTTTGCCTGCAAGTGTTGTCGTCATGATGGACTCCTTTGGATGTATTACTGCTCAATCAAACACTGCGTACTATCGGGATGCCCTTGAGGAACCAACGGCACGGAGAGTGATCGAGCAGATGATGCAGGTCGATCGCTACTTGGTCGCAACGTGTCGCACTGCCGATCGACTACTGCGCTACATACCCACCATCTACCATCAACGTTTCACCTGTTACGAACGATGCCAGGTCAGATGATAAAAACAGGACTGCATTTGCAACTTCAAGAGGTGTTCCAACCCGTCCGATCGGGTGAAGTCCTGTTATGTAAGCTTTGGCTTCATCTTGCCCACCTGTAGCTGCTTCAAACATGTCTGTTTCGATTGCTGCTGGTGCAACGACATTGATGCGAATACCTGCTTTGGCATATTGGAGCGCAGCCGCTTTTGTCAAGCCTATTACTGCACTTTTACTCGCGGTGTAGAGAGGTACGCTAGGAAGTGCAACTACTCCATTTGCAGATGCCGTATTGACGATCGAACCACTTCCCTGTTTCAACATCTGAGCAATTTCATATTTCATCGACCACCAAACGCCTTTGACATTGACGTTCATCATGCGATAGTATTCCGCTTCTGGTTGCTCAATCAGTGAGGGATTTTCACCGACAGTTCCTGCATTATTAAAGGCAATATCTAACCGACCAAAAACACTCACCACTTTATCAACCATTGCTTCAACATCGGCTTCTTTCGTGACATCTGCTTGCACAAAAATTGCCTCTCCGCCAGCTTTCTTGATCAATCGAATAGTTTCTTCACCTTCATCCATTCGACGGCCAACAACAACAACCTTTGCTTGTTGTTGGGCATAAGCGATCGCGGTTGCTCGACCAATTCCTGAAGTTCCGCCAGTGACTAGCGCCACTTTATCCTGAAGTATCATTCTATTTCTCCTAAAATCTAAGTCCGGTTGTTCTTTCTTGAAATAATCGTGAAATCGCTTTAGAAAAAAGCTTAGACAAATCTTGCAAGCTTTAGGCTAAGAGCAAAGGAAAAGGCATGAAAGCTGACATGGGATAACATCGCAGCCTCAAGCGAGTATTGCCAAAAGAGCCAACCAAAAGCAATGCCAGCAATCCCATTGAGTAATATCGCTCGGATGATCACAAGCGGAGTGAGTGGAACTATCGCGGCAGTTGCGGGCAGGTGTAAAAGTCCAAATACCAGCGCTACTAGCACAATCGCACCTTGGTATATTCCTTGGCTTGGCAACGTAATGCCTTGTTTTAAGACTTTCCACGCTATCCAAACAAGCAGCGACATTAAGCCCCAGCGCATCAGAATTTCCTCAGTGAGGCCGCCATAAAGCATTGCAGTAAGTGAACTCAGCCAATTTGGTTCTGTGTGATTGGATGCCTGTAGCGCTTCAGGTAGAGCAGGTTTCATGAACCGATCGAGCAACAGGACAATGATTGTCGTCGCTGCACCTACACCCAAGCTCCATTTCATCTCAATGACAGAAAATGGAATCTTAGGGGTATGAAGTACCCAGTAGTCAATCAAATGTGAGCGTAATCCAACGCGATAGGCACAGCCAATTCCAATCAGAATGCTGATTGCCAGTAGAACTGTAAGCTGTAGTCCTTGCAGCAGCATTAAAACCCACAGTGGCGGAACTTTTGCCAGTCTTTCTGGAGACAGTTTCGCCAACTGTTGCTCAACTAATGGAACCGACGTAATCATCAACATCGCAATTCCCGCACTGCCCAAAGCAAATAGAAACCCAAATTGTTTCAAAACTGCCATTGATTCAATCTCCAGAGACATCAGAATACTGGGTAGACACAATGCCAAGATAGAGAATGACAACTGGTGAATAACGCCACCTTATTCTGAAGTATCATTCTATTTCTCGTAAAATCAAGTCCGGTTGTTCTCTCTTGAAATGGATCAATTCACTGTGAGTCCACAATCAAAAATCAACTCGCTGTATATCCGCCATCGATCGTTAAGGTATTTCAATTGTTTAAGAGTGGCGACATTTGCATTCCAATCAGTTCAATGGAGCGCATCAGTTGGGTGTGGTTCATCTGCGCGTTGTCCATTTGAAAAGTTACTCTCGAAATGCCGCCGAGCGATTCGCTATGACGGCGGATTTTCTCCGCCACTTCTTCGGGACTGCCGACGAGTAACGCGCCGGTCGCGCCGCGCTGCGCGTCAAAATCGGCACGCGTAACAGGCGGCCAGCCTCTCTCTCTGCCAATTTTAGTGAAGGTTTCGGCGTAGCCCGGAAAAAATTCTTCAACGGCTTGTTCAGTCGTGTCGGCGACATAACCGATTGAATGCAATGAAACTTTTAATGTTTCGGGCGCGTACCCGGCGCGCGCTCCAGCATCGCGGTATAAATCTACGAGCGAGCGAAAGCGATGCGTTTCGCCGCCGATAATGGCAACCACGAGCGGCAGTCCAAGCATTCCGGCGCGGAGAAAGGATTGCGGCGTACCGCCGACCCCGATCCAGATGGGAAACGGTTTTTGCAGCGGACGCGGATAAATTGCTTGGTTTTCCAGCGCGGGGCGAAATTTGCCCGACCAATCGACTGTTTCATTGTCCCGAATTTTGAGCAAGAGTTCGAGCTTCTCAGCGAAAATCTCGTCGTAATCGCCGAGACTAAATCCAAATAGCGGAAAGGCTTCGGTGAACGATCCGCGCCCGACAACCATTTCGGCGCGACCTTTTGAAATCAAATCGAGCGTGGCGAATTGTTGAAACACACGTACCGGGTCAGCCGCGCTCAGCACCGTAACCGCGCTGGTTAGACGGATGCGCTCGGTGCGTGCGGCGGCAGCGGCGAGAATAACCGCGTTTGCCGAATCTAAAAATTCATGCCGATGATGCTCGCCGATACCGAAGATATCCAAGCCGGAACGATCCGCCTGCTCTATTCTCTCCAGCAGTTCGGCGACAGACTGCGTGGCATCCGCCGTTTCACCATTTTCACTCGTTCCAACCGAGGCAAAACTGTCAATTCCGACTTCCATATCATTTCCCAAGCGTTTTGCGAATGAAATAGACTTAATCCGAAATAGTAGAAAGCCTTGCTGTACGAGTTAAGCTACTGTTCTCTCGCTCAGCAAAGAACGCCTAACCATCATCAACTCAGAGGGGGCGCGCTACTACCACGATCTGAATTATCAGGGAGCGGAATGAATTCAGTTTCACCGGGAACCGCCGGGAAGCGGCGGTCTTGCCAATCTCGTTTTGCCTGCTCGATACGCGCTGAGCGGCTCGACACAAAGTTCCAGTACTTTGTGCGATCGCCCACTGGTGCCCCGCCGATAATCATTGCTTTTGCCTCAGCCCCCGCACTGATATTTACTGATTCATCCGGCGCTAAAACGGCTAGACGATATGGCTCTAAAGGCTTTCCATTTACGAATAGGCCGGATGTGACGCTATAAACTGCCCTTTCTAAACCTTCTATTGGCGCTAGCTGAAATTGACTACCCTCCGTGAAAACGAGCGCTAGGTAAAGAGTAGCAGAGTAGGTTTTAACTGGTGATTGGTGAGACTGATAGCTACCGGCGATCAAGGTCGCGCTGGTGTCTGTTTGAGTCCACCTCGGTAAATCAGTCGCCGAATAATGTGAAAAGCTGGGTTCAACTTCTTCAGCGATTTCGGGGAGGGCAATCCAGGTCTGAATGCCGTGAAGAGTAGATTCTTTCTCTCTAAAGCTCTCGGGCGATCGCTCAGAATGAACAATACCTTTGCCCGCTGTCATCCAGTTCACCTCGCCCGGAAAAATCTCTTGTACTGTACCTAGACTATCTCTATGCAGAAGGCTTCCTTCAAACAAATAGGTAACCGTCGCTAAATTGATGTGTGGATGGGGTCTAACATCGACGCCTTTTCCAGCCGGGAAAATAGCTGGGCCTAAGTGATCAAAGAAGATGAAAGGTCCAACCATTTTTAGGATTTCACTCGGTAAGATGCGCTGTACACTAAACCCACCTAAGTCATGCTTTTCAGGCGTGATTAATTGCTGAATACTCATTTTTGTACGATCCATTCTTAGTTGACGTTGTGGACGAAGATACAATCTTAGTTCTGTTTCTGCTTCAGATTCTTGCCTAACTCAACTTCAATGTAATGAGTGCCAAGACTCGATTTCTTTCAGATTCTTAGGACAACTTTTCAGATTCTTATAGTGCTAGCGAATCTGCTTGGGGGTCTTTCCCGTGAATCGCTTGATGTGCTGCGTCAAATGGCTTTGACTGGAGAAGCCTACTTGTAGGGCAATGTCTGCGATCGCCAAATCTGTTTTCGATAGCATCAACTTTGCCTGTTCCACGCGCTGTTGAATCACGTACTGACGGGGAGAAATTCCCATTGTTTTCTTAAACAAACTTGCAAAGTAAGTCGGGCTAATATTGAGCACTTCTGCAAGCTCAGTCAGTGACAAATCTCGATCAAGGTGAGTACGAATATAGCCGAGCACTTGCTGTAATCGGATGTGTGTTAAGCCTTTGCGCTTGGTTTCAAGGGTTGGCGTTGTAATTGTTAGCATGGTTCAAAGATTGGCAATTTGCTCAACAAAACAGGCAAAAGCTAGCCATCGTGCATTCGATCAGTGCAATATTTTGCATTGCCGATCGACTACTGCGCTACATATCCACCATCTACCAGCAATGTTGCACCTGTTGTGAACGATGCCATGTCAGATGATAAAAACAGGACTGCATTTGCAACTTCAAGAGGTGTTCCAACCCGTCCGATCGGGTGAAGTCCTGCCATGTAAGCTCTAACTTCCTCCTGCCCACCTGTCGCTGCTTCAAACATATCTGTTTCGATTACCGCTGGTGCAACGACATTGATGCGAATCCCTGCTTTGGCATATTGGAGCGCAGCCGCTTTTGTCAAGCCTATTACTGCACTTTTACTCGCGGTGTAGAGGGGGAAGGTAGGAAATGCAACGACTCCATTCGCAGATGCCATATTGACGATCGCACCACTTCCCTGTTTCAACATCTGAGTAATTTCATGTTTCATTAACAACCAAACGCCTTTGACATTGACATTCATCGTGCGATCATATTCCGCTTCTGTTTGCTCAATCAATGAGGGGTTTTCGCCGATAGTTCCTGCATTATTAAAGGCAATATCTAACCGACCAAAAACACTCACCGCTTTATCAACTATTGCTTCAACATCGGCTTCTTTTGTGACATCTGCTTGCACAAAAATCGCCTCTCCGCCAGCTTCCTTAATCAATCGAACAGTTTCTTCACCTTCATCAATTCGACGACCCACCACCACCACCTTTGCTTGTTGTTGGGCGTAAGCGATCGCGGTTGCTCTACCAATGCCCGATGTTCCTCCCGTCACTAAAGCAACCTTGTCTTTAAGCATCATGATAGTTACCTCTTGTTGTGAATGGCTGTGTCACTTTGTCAAAAACTCAATGAGCAATACGTGTAGGAGCCAGCAATAAGAAGCGCCTCCTACAACCAGGATGAGTACGATCCTGGCTGCGTGCCCCATAAATTCAGTCCTGCCAGTTCCATGCCGATCAATACTGACCTACGGCGATCGGCAACTCACGTTCAATGGTTCGCAATCGTTGCGAAAAATCATTCAAGATACGTTGACGAATTGCATCTGTTTGGCGAACGGGGGCATAAACAATCTGCGGAGCAAGAACGTCAAAACCAGCGAATTGCAGCATCCCTCGCTGAATTGGGCGCAGAATAGCATGGATATCACCGTTAAAACCGCCTGCAAGATAGTCCTCTTCTGTGCTACCTGTGGTCAACGAGAGCATTGCTTGCTTACCTCGAAATCTGCCCGTTTCATAAATATGTCCATTACCGTAAACACGCCCCATAACAAAGACGCGATCGACCCACCCCTTCAAAATTGCAGGGACACTGAACCACCACAAAGGGAATTGCCAAATCATCAGATCGCACCATTCCAGTTTTTGGATCTCAACTTCAATTTCTGGAATGAATCCTCCAACTTCAGTTGCATACATCTCTTCAAGTTGCTGCTTAAAGTAGTCAGGATCTTTGACAGACGTAAAGTTGCGGCGATCGGATGCAGGCTCAAATCTCATGGTATGGAGATCTGAATATTGAACATCATGCCCAGAGTCTTTGAACGTGTCAATTGCTGTCTGAAACATTGCTCCGTTAAAGCTTTTCGACTCTGGGTGTGCAAGAACAATCAAAACTTTCATGTGAGTTATCTCGTTTTCTAAGTTTCTAAACTTTTGCTAGGGCTGGATAATCCAGATAGCCTTTTTCACCACGGGTATAGAACGTGGCTGGGTCAGGCGAGTTGCGATCCTGGTTGCAAAATGGCGGGTTTAGGCATTGATATTTGCTGGCTCCTACACTTAGTCGCGATCGCTGGCACGATCGATCAGTGCGTTTGAGGGCAAGCTCGGATCAAGTACCTTGCGCGCACTGTCAACCCCTACAACGGGCAGTGTACCTGGATCAAGCATGCCGAGTTGAACCAATACACTCGCCTGATCCCAGTAGATGTGTTCATGGGCTAGCTTGCCGCCACGGAACCGGATAATCGCTACCACTGGCACTTCAACACGTTTCCCTGTCGGAGCAATGCCGGGTAGCATCCAGTCCATCTGAATGGTATGAGTGAACTTAGCCACCATTTCATCGACGAGTTGATTAGTCCCGATCGTGCGCGAGATTGGGGTCAACTCCATGTCGGGCGGCATCTGTGAAATCAAGTATTTGGAATAAAACTCGCGCACTGCTGGTTTCTCGACGGGAGCGTGTCACTTTTGCGATGAGTATTTATACTAAAGTATTTCTTCGCTTACCAATTAAGTCATTTAAGTAAGC
>NZ_JAUBRO010000007.1:0-63050 GCF_036701945.1 Microcoleus sp. MON1_C1
ATTGTTTATCAGCCTCAAATATTCTTGGTAAAACCCGCCCCTACCGGCCCATCGTAGGGGCGGGTTTCACCAACCATCTATGTCGGAAACCAACAATATAATAAACCCGCCTCCACCCAACGACAAATCCGAATCTAGCTTTTTTGAATGCGAGCGAAAATCAGGTTAAATTGGGTTATGGGTTGGGTGGGGGCGGGTTTATATAGATGGTGTGTGAGCCTCAAATATTGTTGGTAAAACCCGCCCCTACAGGCCCATCGTAGGGGCGGGTTTCACCAACCATCTATGCCGGAAACTAACAATATAATAAACCCGCCCCCGCCCAACTCCCGGTGCGTATTTTATCACTATTTGCAGTTGGCAGCGCGAATGTTTATTCGGCGAAGTTATTAATGATAAAATGCAATTGAGTCCCTATGGTAAAACTGTTTTATTCAATTGGAGCCTTCTTCCCAAACGTTACCAAAACGTAGCCTTAGACAATTTTATTGTGATGCCAAATCACGTGCACGGAATTATTTTTTTGAAAGGCAGCCCAGAAACAAATTATACAGAATCCGATAAATTGGGGCTGACAAAAGCAAAAATTCATCCTTTGTCGGAAATTGTGCGGGGTTTAAAAACATCTTCGGCACGGCGAATTAACCAAATGCGATATTTGACAGGCGTATCGGTATGGCAGCGCGGTTATTACGAACATATCATCCGCAATGAAGAATCATTATTTGCCATTCGCGAATATATCATTAATAATCCTTTGTTGTGGGGAAAAGATGAATTGTATCCTCATAATTCAGTCAAAATTAATGAATCTAGTCCATTGGCTATCGAATGTAAGGGTAAATCTTATATACAGTCGATCGTTCTGTAATATTATGTCGATGGATTTGTAGGGGCGGGTTTCACCAACCCTCTATGCCTAAAAAAAAACAATATAATAAACCCGCCCCGCCCAACGGTAAATCCGAATCTACATTTTTTTTATGCGATCGAACATCAGGTTAATCTGGGTTATTGGTTGGGTGGGGGCGGGTTTATATAGATTGTTTGTCAGCATCAAATATTATCTATAAAACCCGCCCCTACAGCCGATCGTAGGGGCGGATTTTACCAACCATTTATGTTAGAAACCAACCATCTAATAAAGCCGCCCCCGCTTGGGCGACTAAGGCAAATCAGTGCTCCCCATCAAATAAAGGTCGCACTCGCGGGCCACGCCGCGCCCTTCGTTAATCGCCCAAACCACCAAACTTTGTCCCCGGCGACAGTCACCAGCCGCGAAAACTCCCGGAATGCTGGTTGTATATTTTTCGTGCTCGGCTTTCACATTGCTGCGCGCGTCGCGTTCCAATCCCAGCGCATCCAGCAAGGGCTGTTCCGGGCCGAGGAAGCCCATCGCTAGCAACACAAGCTGTGCCGGCAACACTTTTTCCGTGCCCGGGATGTGATTCGGAATAAACTGCCCTTTCTCGTTTTTCGCCCACTCCACCTCAACGGTGTGCACGGCTTTGACATTGCCGTTTTCGTCGCCCTCGAACTTTGTCGCTGTGGTGAGATAGCCGCGCGGGTCGTCGCCAAATTTGGCGGCGGCTTCTTCTTGGCCGTAGTCGAGGCGGTAGACTTTCGGCCATTCCGGCCAGGGATTGTTGGCGGCGCGTTCCGAGGGCGGTTTGGGCAGGATTTCTAGCTGTACCAGGCTTTTGCAGCCGTGGCGGATGGAGGTGCCCACGCAGTCGGTGCCGGTGTCGCCGCCGCCGATGATCACGATATCTTTGCCTTCGGCGGAGATGAAGTTATCGTTTGTGCTCTTGTCTAAAACTGCTTTGGTGTTCGCAGTCAGAAAGTCCATTGCGAAGTGGATGCCTTTTAATTCCCGGCCGGGGATGCCCAAGTCGCGGGGTTTGGTGGCGCCGGTACAGAGCACAACGGAGTCGTATTCTTTTAGCAGTTGTTCGGCTGGTAAGTCTTTGCCGACTTCGGTGTTGCAGACGAATGTCACGCCTTCGTCTTCGAGGACTTTGAGGCGGCGCATCACAACTTGTTCTTTGTCTAGCTTCATGTTGGGGATGCCATACATTAGCAGGCCGCCTGGTCGATCGGCTCTTTCGTATACTGTTACCCAATGACCGGCTTTGTTGAGTTGCGCGGCGGCGGACAAACCGGCGGGCCCGGAACCGATGACGGCGATTTTTTTGCCGGTGCGTTTTGCCGGTGGTTCCGCCGTAACCCAGCCTTCATCCCAGCCTTTATCGATAATTGCGGCTTCGATGTTTTTAATCGTCACCGGCGGGTTGTTGATGCCGAGCACACAAGCGCCTTCGCAGGGTGCGGGACAGACGCGGCCGGTGAATTCGGGGAAGTTGTTGGTTTTATGGAGTCTGTCTAGGGCTTCTTTCCAAAGCCCGCGATATACGAGGTCGTTCCATTCGGGGATGAGGTTGTTAATCGGGCAGCCGCTTGCCATGCCGCTAATAATTGTGCCCGTGTGGCAAAACGGAATGCCGCAATCCATGCAGCGCGAGCCTTGGGTGCGGAGTTTATCCTCCTCCATCGGTAGGTGAAATTCGTCCCAGTTGTGGACTCTCTCGACTGGTGAGAGTTCAGAGGGCAATTCGCGCAAGAATTCGATAAAGCCTGTTGGTTTTCCCATAGTGGTGTTCTGGTTAGAATTTACTATTCTGTCAGTTTCTCAAAGGTGAAGCTGGCGGGCTTCTGAATTAACTATTGTGATCTAAATTGTGTGCGATCGCAGCTCAGATTGAGCAATTCCTACCTGAAATCTTCAATATCGCCGGGAGTCGGGGAATTGTCGCCAGCCGTAAAAAATAGAGCGACAGCAAAGAAACCGGGTTTTTTACGCGGCTTAAAGGTTTTAAAGGTTTTGATGCAGTATCTTCGTCCATCAAACCCGGTTTCTGCGTAATTTCAGCATTGCTTACTCTGGGACGATCGCATTTACCGCTACAGCCACATCTCGAAACGCTCGCGGCTTAACTCGGACGGCCCGCCAGCCTCAACTTTGAAACGCAGTCTCCATCAGGAGGGCATCGAGATCCTATACAAAAAGTTACAGACCTTGCAAAATATTATTTTCAGGATATACTACTGTAAATCTGTCAGATAAGCGGAGTTTCCTTGCTTAACTCCAAAAATAGGTAAATAAACTCATGAGTATTACAGTTCAGAACGTATCGAAACACTTCGGCTCCTTCCACGCAATTGACAACGTGAATTTGGAAATTAAAAGGGGCTCTTTAGTCGCGCTGTTGGGGCCTTCTGGTTCCGGGAAATCGACTCTGCTGAGGATGATCGCGGGGCTAGAACCGCCGGACAGCGGTCAGATTTACCTGACCGGTGAAAATGCTACTCATCAGTCGGTGCAGGAACGGCATATCGGTTTTGTGTTTCAGCACTACGCTTTATTCAAACACATGAGTATTCGGAAAAATATTGCCTTTGCGATGGAAATTCGCAAAGTTCCTAAAGGCTCTATTAGCAGGCGGGTGGATGAACTTTTGGAGTTAGTGCAGTTGACAGGTTTGGGCGATCGCTATCCTTCGCAACTTTCGGGGGGCCAGCGGCAGCGGGTTGCTTTGGCCAGAGCTCTAGCAGTTCAACCAAAAGTGCTGCTGCTAGACGAACCTTTTGGAGCATTAGATGCTAAAGTCCGCAAAGAACTGCGATCGTGGCTGCACAACCTTCACAAAGAAGTTAACATCACCACAGTTTTTGTGACTCACGACCAAGAAGAAGCTATGGAAGTAGCCGATGAAATTGTGGTGATGAACAAAGGTAGAGTCGAACAAGTTGGCACTCCTGCTGAAATTTACGACAAACCGGCGTCAGCTTTTGTGATGAGTTTTATTGGGCCGGTCAATGTGCTCTCAAATGCTGCGGGTTTGTTCGCCAGCAACGGCACAACGGCTCGCAATAATGGAGCCGCTCATTCGGACGTAGTGTTTTTGCGCCCCCACGACGTGGAAATTAAAACTAAGCCGGAGTCTGGTTTTTCATTAGCAACAGTCAGTCGCATCATTCATTTAGGGCGGGAAATACAAACCGAGTTACTGTTAGAATCGCAGCAGGTAGTAACAGCTTACGTGAGTCGCGAGCGCTTCGATTCTCTACAGTTAACGCGAGATCAGCAAGTTTACGTCAAGCCCAAACACGCGATGACTTTTCCTGCTTATTCAATTTAAATCAGCGACTGCATCTTACTCAAAATACTATCCGGGCGCTTCTACAAAACACTGCTCCCACATCGTTACCAGGCTTGTGCCTGGTAATGCTGTCTCGTGGCTCTAAATCGCAGGCAGATCCTCCTGAAATTCATTCCCAGGCAGAGCCTGAGAACGAGAAAAACGAGAAAACCCAGGCAGAGGCTGGAAGAACTAAAAAAAAGATAGGTGAAGAATATGACTGCTAACAAATTCAAGAATTTAGCAACTAGCACTTTACTTAGTTATCGCCGTTACCTCCAGGCAGGATTAACACTTTGTGCAGGATTGGGACTGTCTGCGATCGCCTCTTCAGTTGCGTACAATTGGGAATACAAATCCATGCAAGCCGAACTGCAAGACCGGCTGGACAAAATAGCTACAGACATTCAGAAAGATGTTAGCAGCAATTTAGAAATAATTCGTGCTGCTGGAGCATTTTACAGCGTATTTGACGGCGTTAAAAAACCAGAAATCAAGACATTTGTTGGTTCTGCCCTGTACCGCCATCCGAGCCTGAAGGCGATCGCTTGGCTGCCCCGTGTTTCTGACTCTCCGCAATTCCTGACTGATGAAATAGATTTAAATTTAGATTTGACTGCCCATCGGCTAGCGTTAGAAAAAGCCGCCAAAAGACAAGAAATTATCGCGACTGACCGCCAAAAATGGTCTTCACAAAATCAACCAAGCGTCTTCGTATTTCTGCCAATTTTTAGTCAAATTTCTGCTGGCGACACCGCAGAATGGCAGCAAAACCTACCTGCTAGAAATCCAGAAAATTTGAAAGGTTTTGCTTTGGGAATTTTGCTTGTTGATGCTATTGTCAAGTCAGCTTTACAGGAAACTCAACTCAACTTTGTTAATGTGTATCTTCAAGATGCTATGGCTCCTGAAGCAGAAAGATTTCTCGCTTTTTACGAAGCAAAGACTAAAAGGATAGTCACCGACGAAAACATTAAAAACCAACTTCAAATTGGGGAAAGAGCTTACTGCCCGGATGGCAGCAGTTGCACCCGCATTCTCAATATTGAAAATCGCAGGTGGTTGCTGCAACTGCGGCTAACGCCAGAGTACATTAATCCTCTAAGATTTTGGCGTTCTTTGACTGTTTTAATTTTTGGGACAATCTTAACTTTGGCGGCGACACTTTATCTAATGAGCTTGTGGAATTATACCGCTCTCATTGAAAAAATAGCAGCAGAACGCACGGCTAAATCTCAACGTCTAGAACAAACTTTGCAAGAGTTGCAGCAAACTCAAAGTCAACTGATTCAGCAGGAAAAAATGTCTAGTTTGGGTTTATTAGTGGCTGGTGTCGCCCACGAAGTTAATAATCCTATTAGTTTTATTTACGGCAATATCCACCACGCCAGCGCATATACTAGCGATTTGTTGGAGTTGGTACAACTTTACCAAAAACACTATTCATACCCTCCGTCCGAAATATCCGAGTATTTAGAAAATATTGACTTTGACTTTCTCAGAAAAGATTTGCCGCAACTGCTGTCCTCGATGAAAATAGGAGCCGATCGCATTGTTCAAATAGTCAAATCTTTGCGGAATTTCTCTCGCTTAGATGAAAGCGAAATGAAACCAGTCAACATCCATGAAGGTATTGACAGCACTCTGCTAATTCTGCAAAGCCGCCTGAAAGCTACAGCCGATCGCCCGGCGATCGAGATTGTTAAAAACTACAGCAATTTACCTTTAGTAGAGTGCTATGCCGGACAATTAAATCAGGTGTTTATGAATATTCTGGCTAATGCGATCGACGCCCTTGAGAGTTACAACCTCGATCGCGGGCCCAAAACAGCGAAAGCCAATCCGATCGCGATCGCCATAACCACAGAATATTCAATCCCTGACAAAATAATTGTGCGGATATCTGACAACGGCCCCGGTATGGCAGAAAATGTCAAAAAACGGCTGTTCGACCCCTTCTTTACGACGAAACCGGTCGGAAAAGGGACAGGATTGGGACTGTCCATCAGCTATAAAATTGTCGTAGAAAAGCACAAGGGTGCGCTGCGCTGCGATTCGACACCGGGATTGGGGACGGAATTCTCGATCGAGATTCCGCTGCGGCAAGAAGTCAGACAAGCTGTACCGTTTGTTTCGCGGAAAATATCCGAGGCAGCTTAGAAGGGGCTGGAGAAGGAAAAAATTTTTTCCTATTAACTACTGTAATTCGGTCGGAATATAGTATTATATGTAAGAATGCCAAAACCAATACTGCTTTATGCAGCTTAAACGGTGGGCACTGCCGATACTGTATAACCCAAACACGGCGAGAGTAAATATGTTCAGTGACTTGCAAATTATTTACGAACGCGACCCTGCGGCGCGCAACTGGCTGGAAGTATTATTTTGCTATCCCGGACTGCAAGCACTTTTTTTGCACCGGATAGCACACTGGCTTTATTTCGCTGGCCTGCCGTTTGTACCGCGCTTGATTTCCCAACTAAGCCGCTTTTTAACAGGTATTGAGATCCACCCAGGCGCGAAAATTGGTAGGGGCGTGTTTATCGACCACGGCATGGGGGTGGTAATTGGCGAAACTGCGATCGTTGGAGATTATGCTGTAATTTATCAAGGAGCCACAATTGGCGGCACGGGTAAAGAAATAGGAAAACGGCATCCGACGCTGGGAGAAAATGTAGTTGTGGGAGCGGGTGCTAAAGTTTTAGGCAATATTCAAATTGGCAATAATGCTCGGATTGGTGCGGGTTCGGTAGTGCTGCGAGATGTCCCTAGCGATTGCACTGTTGTGGGAATTCCCGGCCGCATTATCTCTCGGAAAAAGCAGGTGGAAGATGCTCAAAATTCTCAAGGCTTACCGGATTTGGAAGCTCAAGCTATTCGAGCTTTGTTCGATAGAATTAAGGATTTAGAAGAGCAGGTGGATTTTTTAAAATCTCAATTATCTCCGCTCAAAACAACTCAATCAGAGCAAGCAGAGGTCGAAAAACATGAATTATTCCTGTCTTCGGATTTATTCATTACACAGTTTTTAGACGGTGCAGGAATCTAGTAAAGCTTTAACTTATATAGATTTTTGCCAGCCACACTATCCTGCTGTCATTGGACAAACTAACTTTTATTCTTTCAGTAACTGGCTATGACTATTGCTTCTCTTTCCACTAAAACTTTTGATGAAACGAGCAGACATATATTTTCTCGTCGTTCGCACTTGCCCAACAGAAGCAATGCTCTGTGGCGCATTGAAACTGGAGTAGTGCGAACGGTAACGTGGCTTGAAGATGGCACGATTATCACCTTGGGATTGTGGGGGCCTGGCGATACGATCGGCAAACCGATATCAAAATGCGATCCTTTTCAAATTGAATGCCTCACTAAAGTCGAAGCAATTTTACTATTGGGCGAGCGCTGGCTAAATAGAGATATTTTGCTCAATCACATTCAGCAGGCTGAAGACTTTATGGTAATGCGAGGTTACAAAAGAGTTGATTTTATGCTCTATCAACTATTAACTTGGTTGGCTAAGAGGTTTGGTTCTGAGGTAGAGCGAGGACATCTAATCGATATGATTTTAACGCACCAGGACATTGCAGAAATTATCGGTACAAGTCGCGTAACTGTCACTCGCACCCTGGGTCATTTTGAGCAGCAAGGCTTGATCGATCGTCTGCCGCTCCACCGGATTATTCTACAACCTTCCGAGGTTTGGCACTACGAAATATAAAAGGTTATTAACTGTTAATTGTTTACTAGCGCCGATGTAGGTGATAGGAATGCAGTCGAAATATTTTTTTCGGTGACAATGCTATATTCGAGCAAATTCACACTTTTATAGACAACAAATAATTTGTATCGAATGTGCGTTAATTAAATTTTCTCATCGACTCGTCAATAAGTTCAAAAGCAAGGGCGACGATCGCACTTGCTTTTTTCTTTGTGTTGATTTCTTTCTTCTCACTGCCAACAGATGCGATATCTCGCACCTGTTAACTGCCCTTAAGTAGGTGAGTCTGAACTCATATGTTGCACCATTCTCAATTAGCCTTTTATGAACAGGCAAGATGCCTGTTCCACAAAAGATAAATTTTCTTGTGGAACAGGCATCTTGCCTGTTGCTGACAATGGTGCAAGATATCAGTATGAATAAACTTAACGATGACACAGCATATATCCGCCTACCTACTTAGCAGTTACTTTAAGGGGGTGGTATTGCCTCTAAAATACTCGCTTCCTGCAACATTTGAGACTTTCGGGCTCTACCCGCTTCTGGGTATTCCCAAGACGGTGCAAAGGGTGGAACCAAGAAGGAGCAAGCTTTCCACCCACCCTGTACCCCCACGCCGAGCATCAGGCAGTTTCCGCCCCTGTGCCCGTGCTGCTCGTAAAACCGACAGTGCCGACAGCTTAAACCTACATTTACGTTGCTCACGGGATTCCTCCAACCGTTTTTGTAATAAAAATATACTAACCCCTGTACGCCTACCGGAATTGTGTACTATTATATAATGTACAATTTAAACTCGATCGCCAGTGGGGAATGTGGAACTATCTTCTAGAGTAGAATACGCCCTGTTAGCGCTCTTGGAACTGGCGAGCCACCATCCGAAGGATTCGCCCCTAACAGTAAACGAAATTACTGCTTCTCAAGAGATACCGGAACGCTATTTAGACCAAATTCTTGCCGTGCTGCGGCGTGCAAGTATTGTCCAGAGTCTGCGGGGCGCTAAAGGCGGTTATTTGCTAGCGAAAGAGCCTTGGCAGATTACTTTGCTAGAGGTGTTTTCGACTCTCGAAGGATCCGGCAGCGGCCAGACCCAAAAAGTTTCGGAATCTGCAACAATAGAAAAAACTGCGGTGCTAGAAATCTGGCAGGAAGCTCAACAGGCATCTTTGGCGGTTTTGGCCAAATACACATTACAAGATTTGTGCGAACAGCGGGATATTCGCAAACAAGCACATCCCATGTACTACATTTAAATGGAGAGAAATTAAGCCATGAGAATTGCTAAGGATGTTACAGGAATAATTGGCAGAACTCCTTTAGTTCAGCTCAATAAAATTCCCCAAGCCGAAGGAGTAGTTGCTCAAATTGTGGCCAAATTGGAAGGGATGAATCCGGCTGCTTCGGTGAAAGATCGGATTGCAGCCAGCATGATTCAGGCTGCAGAAGAGGCGGGGTTAATTCAACCCGGGAAAACTATTTTAGTTGAACCGACTTCAGGCAATACTGGAATTGCTTTGGCAATGATCGCGGCGGCGAAAGGCTACCGTCTGATTTTAACTATGCCGGATACGATGAGTACGGAACGCCGATCGATGCTGAAAGCTTACGGAGCTCAGTTGGAATTGACGCCCGGACATGAAGGGATGTTAAGCGCGATCGCCCGTGCGGAAGAAATTGTAGAAGAAACCCCCGACGCTTTCATGCTGCAACAGTTTCGCAACCCCGCTAATCCGAAAATTCACCGGGAAACCACGGCCGAGGAAATTTGGGAAGATACAGAGGGTAAAGTAGATTTTTTAGTTGCGGGAGTTGGCACCGGCGGTACGATTACTGGAGTTGGTGAGGTAATTAAACAGCGGAAACCGAGTTTTAGGACGATCGCAGTTGAACCAGCCACCAGCCCCGTGCTTTCTGGAGGTAAATCTGGTGCTCACAAAATTCAAGGGATTGGTGCAGGATTCATCCCGGAAGTGTTGAAACCCGAGTTAATTGATGAGGTGATCGCAGTTAGCGACGAAGATGCGATCGCCTACAGTCGCCGACTAGCCAGAGAAGAAGGATTGTTGTCAGGAATTTCTGCAGGCGCCGCTTTGTATGCCGCAATTCAAGTCGGCAAGCGTCCGGAAAATGCTGGAAAATTGATAGTTTTTGTGCAGCCTTCTTATGGCGAACGCTACCTCAGTACAGTCTTGTTCAAAGATTTAGAATTGCCTTCAGTCCGCGAACTCGAAGCATTAGTCAGCAATTATTAATACGTAGTAGGGGCAATCCCCGTGGTTGCCCTTGCAAATTAGGGGTAGGTCTTCTTGGCACTACCCCTAATTTTCAGACTTGATACAACTTCCAACTCGCCATCGCCAACATTCCGTAAATAACAAACTTTAGCGGGCGTTGAGGCATAATTTGGCAGAATTTAGCACCTACCAAAACTCCCGGCACCGAACCCAACCAAATTGGCAAAACTAAACTCCAGTCTACTGTTCCGAGGCTGAGGTGTCCCAGAGATGTAAACATCAACAAAATTGCCGCCTGCGAAATATCTGTACCCACCAATTTAGAAGTATCCAGGCGGAAAAAAGCAATCAGCAACAGTGCAAACATCGCACCGGAAGACACGCTAGTGATTCCCACTATGCAGCCTAAAATTGCTGCTGCACCCACAGTACAAAAACGACCATAATTAGTATTTAAGTCCCATTTAGGGGGCGAAGGTAATTTAAAACTAGGGAAAAATGTTTTGACCACTAATTGGCTCAGCGATAAAGCGACAATTAGTGCGATCCCTACTCCGAGAACGCGCAGCAATATGCTGTCTAAGTCCTGACTTCTGCTGGATTTGATGCAGTGTAAAATCCACACGCCAGTCAGCGAACCGGGGACGCTGCCCAAAGCCAGCCACTTAACTACTTGCAAGTCTAGAGTCTTTTGCTGCCAGTGTTTGAAGCCGCCAACAACTTTCATCAGTGTAGCAGCTACGACATCCGAACTAATAGCAATTGATGCCGGAACCTGGAAGACAAAAATTAACATTGGGGTGATGAGCGAGGCTCCGCCAACTCCGGTCAAACCAACGATAATGCCCACAAAAAAGCTGAGAAAGGATAGTAATAAGTAGTTCACGGTTATGCCCAAAAACTGTGTATTTAAGCGCTGCCAACCCACAAATAGATAACTGGGGCGGCTCCTGTAACACAGCTACACAGGCTAAATCTCACTTGCATTTCAATACTTTTTACCAAAATTTTGTCTCTTCAAGGCTTTAGAGTTGCCGCGTTCTCAGCAACAATATTCTTGGTAAAAGTAAGTAACTGCAAATAAACAAGACTACAGAAATTGTAGTGTAAAAGCTCCCTGATTTTCTTAAATGTACCTGTGTAACCGATCAAAAACCCTGGATTGATTTATGGGGTTTGTATTTTGTCTTCTACCTTGAAGTGACGATCGTCATAGGTAAAGTAGAGCTGAGGTTGACCGACTGCTTGCCGGCAAAGAAATCGGGAGTATCGAGAACATTAAAATGAATCAATGCCACAATGACAAGAGTGAAGGCGGTTGATGATACTAAACCCGTCAATAACTCTTTCTTGAAGTTTTTTTCCTTGGGTTTGTCTGTAAAAACATCTAAAGTTCCTAGCTGCATCAACAGAATTCCCGCAATATTGGAAAGCCAGTAGCCGACAATTGTGCAAGGAAACAGTAAATCTGGAGAAAGTAAGCTACAGATATACCCAAAGGCATAGGCAATTG
Source organism: Microcoleus sp. MON1_C1 (assembly GCF_036701945.1). Classification (NCBI taxonomy): domain Bacteria; kingdom Bacillati; phylum Cyanobacteriota; class Cyanophyceae; order Oscillatoriales; family Microcoleaceae; genus Microcoleus; species Microcoleus sp. MON1_C1. The sequence goes on from NZ_JAUBRO010000007.1 coordinate 11,668, forward strand.
GCAGATTGAAAAATATGTCGTTCCACCAACACAGGGGTGATAGCAAATATCCAATTGCCAGAAGCAACCCGCCTCTGAGCTTTTTAAACCCGACTTCCTTAAAGCCCTTAGCTTGTGGCAACTGTTGGGTCAGTTGTCCTGCAAGCTGGTACTCTTCACTGACTTTTTTAGCGTTTTCCACGTTAATAACTCATTACTCGATCGACTAACCGTAGTTTAACAGCCCAAATCGGTTATGTCTAGTAAGTCAATCTAGTTACCGTATTTTGTGGGTGTTCGGCTAAATATACTTTGTTTCCAGTACAAAAATATCTATCCGGGAGAGGTTGTTGAGAATGCCGGCTAGTGTTACTTTAGGCGCCGATCGAGAAATTGAAAGTTTCAGGCAAATGCTTGACAGTTTGCCAAAGATATGCTGTGTCGATGCCCCAGTAAAATTGCAGGTAAACGAGCAAAAGCCCGATCGCGACTGTCACGCCCAGCAATTTAGGGACTATTTTCGCGACAGTCTCCAGCACTACGAATGCTGCCCAGATAGCAGCACCTAAGATGATAATGGAAGCGATCGTGGCAACTGTATCGCTGTTCATGGTTAACTCCTGTTGACAATCAATCGGGTATGACAGAACTACTTGGGCTGACGGCGGCTGCAAAAATAAAATAAATTACTCCCATCCCCAATAAGGCGACAGCCGAACTGAAGACGAATATCAACCAATCTGACGGTTCGTAGGTATCCTCGTCAATTTGGCGGCGAACGGTGAAGTAGTGCACAGTTGAGATTAAGACTGTCGCCAAACCTATTAGAGAGAAGATTAAACCCAACTTCCACCCCATCCCCTGGCGGTACTGTACGGGCATTTGCACGACGCGAAGTCGGACGATGATGACGCCAAAACCCATGAGGGCGACCGCAGCCCGCATCCATGCTAAGAAGGTTCGCTCATTTGCCGATCGATCGATCGCCCGCGACAGATTTTGCTGCTGTGGTTTCTCATCATCTACTTGCATCGGTTGGAACGATAATTGCACGCGATCGAACTCTTTAAGATTAATATAAAACCGGCGCCCTTATTCTGGTGCCATCAAACCTTCTAAGCTAGAAGGAACGGTGAACATATAATAAATTACCCCAGCCCCTAGGATGGCGATCGCGAGGCTGAAAAGAATTACCCAGCGATCGGTAGGTTCATAAGTATCGTAATCGATATCCTCGCGGACGCCGAAGTAGTGCTTAGTTGATAATAGCACCGTCAGCAAACCCACTATTGAAAAAAGCAAACCTAACTTCCAACCATTGCCGGGAGTTGGCAGCAGAGGGGGATGAAAGGCGCGAAGGCGCACGATAACTACGCCAAAACCCATCAGCGATATTGCTGTCCGCATCCATGCTAAATAAGTGCGCTCGTTTGCCAAGTGATCCCGCACCCGCGACGGATTTGGTCGCTTAGTCTTTTCTGTATCTACTTTCGTGGATTTCCAATTTAATAGCATAGATAAACCTTTTAATTTTAACGCCTTAATTTTAGCGCCAAATTAAGAAGGGAAACCGATATATTTTCGCTGGGACGGATTATCCGCCGGGGGATCGATCCCCGGCGGGATGTTGCGTTGCAACGGGCTTTACACAGGCGATCGCATTACAACTTCACCAAAACTAATCATTTTCCTCAGTAGGTGCGTTGGGAAGTTGCGAATCTATGTAAGCCTGAGTCACATCAGGAACAAACCAATTCGCATCCCCAGGCTGGAAAATTTTAGCAGTAGGAACGTTGAATTCTACAGCCGCCGTATCGGGATTAGCTCTCGCTACAACTTGAGTTCCGTCAACTATCTTAACAGCTAGACCGCCAGTCAATTGTTGTGAAGGTTGATCTGCTGACCTTAAATCGGTTGCATTGACATCGCTGGGCAGATAAATGCCATCGCAATCCCATTTATGTTCAGTTGTTTGACCGTCAGCTAGAAAATAAAGGGCATTCTCGTAAGAAGACTCCGCTGCTTTTTTGCGTTTCGGGCCGTAGACAGCCAGGGTTTTTCCAGTTTCGTTGCGGCACTGACCCCAAGGTTTTCCCGTTTCTAAAGTGTATTTTTGAAACTCCAATTGAGCGATTTTTTTCCTGAGTTCCTCAGGGGTATAATTCTGGGCGGTATCGGGTGAGTCTTTCGCTGCCTTGAGAGTGTTCAGAGCTTCACTCACCTCTATGTAGTCGGGATTGCTCGCATATCTCGGCGTTTTTGGAGCGTCGGCCCAGGAGGGGGGAACGAATACTAAATTGGCGACCATTACCAAGAGCACTAAAAGAAATTTGAAGATTTTCACAATTTTTGTCCTTTTCTAGGTTGTCAGGTTTTTTCCAACTTTCTGTTTGCTTGCTATCTTAGGACTTAGGCAAAAACGAACTCTCTTTAACTGATTGGCCACAGAAACCAAATTTAGCAGAATCGAAAATTCTGGTTTTTTAGGATTAGACCTATTGTCAAAGTCGAGCGGCGTGGGGTAGTGGCGAAGTGTTCTGGCGATATTTTAAGGATTCCTCCTCAAGTTTTTAGCTGAGTTGGATTCACCACTACAGGATTTAGTGAAATGACAGGTATATTCTTGCCTAAGTCTGGCAACTGGCTAGCTCACAATATGGCTTGAACTTTCGTAAAAATTCGAGGCTAAATTAGTTTGAAGCTGCTTTTAGCTCGGTCAATTAGTTCATTATTAACTTAGCATATTTAGTGATATATGGCAAGTAATTTAGACACGCTTTTAAGAAAACAATTGGTAAGGTAAAAATGATAAGTTAGAACTTATGAAGTTAGGAAAAACTCTCTACCTATAGAGGGATGTAAGTAGCGAAACCGGGGCTAATTCTTAGTTAGATTGAAATGCCGGGAGCAGGCGATAAGTACCGCTTTCAATCAGAATGAATATTCCCAAGCCAATCAAGACAAAAGGGACAACAGCCTTGGTATAGCGAGTCAAAATATGGGCGATCGCCCTTTGGCGAGTTAACAGGTAAGCGGCATAAGACCAAACACCTACCATCACGAAGAAAACCGCCAAAATCACCACCAAGCTCGGCAAATCGCTGCTAGCAAACAGCGGCAAATAAATGCCGATGTTGTCTCCCCCGTTTGCCACTGTTACCGCAGCCACATTCAAAGTTTGGGGATTAAAAAGATTTGCTAATTTTGACAAAGCAGATGAATTAGATTGACGGTTAAATTCGCCGGATACCGCTTGTACGTCATTTTCCTCATTTTCTCTCTTGACCAAGTGACTGATGCCGATCGCGATCGGAACCAAACCCAGCAAGCCAATCCAAGCTTTCGGCACAATTAAACCGCCAAAAAAACCGGGCAAACTAGCAGCGATGAGTGCTGCAAATCCCAGGTACTTACCGACAAAGATATGCCGGGGGCGGAAAGTATCATTTACCTGGGCGAAGAACAGCATCGAAAGTACCATATCGTCGATATTGGTTGCGGCAAAAGACGTAATCCCGGCAATAATCGCTGCTGCAATCCAATTCATGTGCTGTCCCTGCAATTTTTCTAGACTTCAGTTTCCCTGGCGTTACCTCTGCTCATAGTTATCAAACAGAAAGCACAACCGACTAAAGATATTATACTTAAAGTTGGGCTTGCCAGAGTGCCGCTTTTAACCAGAATCGCCATTCCCAATCCGATTAAAACAAAAGGTACTAATTGATTGCCGTAGCGAGTCAAAGTATCTGCGATCGCCCGCATCTGAATTAACCGATAAGCAGCGTAGCACCAAACGCCCACCATCCCGAAGAATACAGTGAGAACCACCGCCAAACTTTCTAAAGTATTGCTAGCAAAAAGCGGCACATATATCCCGATATTGTCGCCCCCATTTGCCACCGTCACCGCTGCTACGCTGTAAGTTTGAGGAGACAGAAAACTGCTAAAAAAAGATTTCTCAGATTGCTCTAATTCTGCCTCAGCTTCCGAATCGTCAGTTTCTGGATTCAGCAAGCGGCTAAGCCCGATCGCAATTGGCAGCAAACCCAGCATTCCGATCCAATCTGGGGGAAAGATTAAGCGGCCAAAAAAGCTGGGAAGGCTAACAAACACCAGTGCAGTAAAACCCAGATACTGACCGAAGACGATATGCCTGTGCCGAAATACTGCATTTACCTGCGAGAAAAACAGCAGCAGAATCAGAATATCGTCTAGATTCGTAGCCGTAAAAGCTGTCATTCCCGTAGAAATTGCTGTTAGTAATTCGTTCATTTCTGTGTCTCCTCCGATTTTTTATTTCGTTGTACTTGCTGGGTTCGTATCTTCGGAACTGGCAAGATGCCCGTTCCACAAAAATTAAATTTTATTGTGGGCTGTCGATCAGAGCAACGCCTTTGAAATGCTTATTGACAATGCTGCAAGAGCTCAGTAAAAACCCCGTTGCTAAAAACTCTTCGTTCCGACGGCGAACTGGTAACTGCTAATCAAAAACGATCGCTGTCAAACGGGACTGCTTTGAATCGAACACCGCCGTAAATTGCATTTTCTTCGTCGAATTTAGCATGAATTGCGTCAATACCCTGCTCCATCGAACCCACAAGTCCAGGATAGCGCCGCCGCTGCCAGACAAACCATCCGCAACTAGCAACCAAATACATCAAGAACAAGTAAGGAAACACATCGTAAGGAGCTTCGGGAACTGGGAACATATTGCTGCCTGGAATGCCCACACTGCCCGCAATCGGAATCATCATAAATGCGATCGCCACAACCGAGAACACCACATCCCGCAGGCGCAATTTACCAATTTTGTGCAGGTAAACCGGAGCCGCGACCGAAATCAAGATGTATACCGTTAAGAATCCGTAGCTGCAAATTGCCCCCAAATAACCCATACAATCGAACAGTTTGATGTTAAACATAGACATCACTGCAGGCACCAAAAATGTCATAAATGTACACATTGTTACTGCAACGTGGGGAGTTTTATTAGACGAATGCGCTACACCTAATGAAGAGTGAAACAAACCGTGGCGCGCCATCATAAAAAACACTCTCGCCGCTGGATTGATGCTGCCGAGCACGCAAGCAAAAAAGCTAAATAAAGCGCCGAAAGCCACTAACTCTCCCAGCCAACCCATGCCCACTTGTTGCGCCAGAAAACTCAGAGGTTCTTCAGTATTAGTAATAGAAACTCCAGTACCGCTAAAACCCAAAACCTCAATATAGGTCATCAAAATGAAGAATAAGCCTGCCATGACAGCGCTGCCAATGACAGCCCTGGGGATATTTTTTAAGGGTTTTTTCGCTTCGTCGCCCAGAGATGTAGCGCTTTCAAAACCAGAGAAACCAAACATTACTAAGACAAGTCCCGTCGCTATGTTCCCCGGAGTTACGCCTTCCAAAGTTAATTGCGACATATCCAGGGCAAAACCTTTGTGCGCCCAGATAATCATTCCTAAAAGTGCGATCGCCGCCACTGATGCTCCCTCCAGCCACAGCATCGCCATAGCTGAGAGTTGGATATCTTTATAACCTGCATACCAAGCAACGCCGGCCCCGATCGCTAACAGCGTAATCGGTGAGGGATGGATGCCTAAATGACCGATGAAAGTACCCGTAAAGTTGGCAAAACCACACAAAACGGCCATCGCAGTAAATAAATAAGCGAGTACCAAACTCCAGCCGCAAATTACGCCGGCAGTCGGGCCTAGTCCTTTAACAATATAAGAATAAAGAGAACCTGCAGAAGCCGATCTGCTGGCGAATTGGTTGATATTGATGCTGACAAATACTAGGCCTATCAAGCCGATGAGAAAGCTCAGCCATGCCCCGTTACCCGAAAGAGCGACAATTAACCCTATATTAGATGCTGGTATCGTTGTAGGTGCAATGACGGCAAAGGATTGAGCTAAAACCTCCCCGAACGAGAGGCAGTCCGGCTTTAAGCCGTGTGCACTCTGATTTTTTGGCGTTTTCTTGGTCATTTATCTTCTCTCTTTTTGTCGATCGACTTTTGGCGATCGGCTCAAACTTGTCGGTGCTGCTTCAGCATTGGGCCCTGCGTTAGAAGCTTGAATATAACTCTAATCCCCTTCTGAGGTAAAATCAAATGTTGTTTTTTATCGAATTAATAAATGCAAGTGATGCAGTGCCGCCGCCAAATAACTGTTGGAATACCAGACGTATCTGTCGCCACCAGCTCAAACCCTTGACCTTAAAAGGAAAATTGAAATAGCGGCTGGCAACCGTACTTTCTTGGTAATTCCAACCTGTACAATAGAGTCGATCGAGAAGTTCAGGTCGAAGCTGAGCCGCCAGAGATTTTAATCTCAAAAAATAACTGTATTTAGTAAAAAGGTACTCAGCATGGCCGGAATGACACTTGACCAACTGCGAGTTTTTCTAGCTGTCGCGGAACACCTGCACTTCAGCCGCGCGGCGGAGGAACTTTACATCACTCAACCCGCTGTTAGTGCGGCAATCCAAAGCTTAGAGGCGCAATATGGAGTAAAACTATTTCACCGCATTGGCCGCCACATCGAAATCACTGAAGCCGGGAAGTTGCTGCAAATTGAAACGCAGAAAATTCTCGACCAAGTTGCTTTGACTGAGAGAGGTTTGCGGGAGTTGAACGACTTACAGCGAGGCGATTTAAAATTGGGTTGCAGTCTGACCATTGGCAATTATTGGTTGCCTGATAAAATTAGCAAGTTCAAACAGCAATACCCCGGTATTTCCGTGAATTGTACTTTGGCAAATGCCGAAGAAATTTGTGCGGGTACGGCGACGGGAACATTTGATTTGGGTTTAGTGACGGGAGATATTAAAGCTTCACTTAAGAACACTCTGGAGGAAGAAGTTATAGGCAGCGAACGCTTGCTGATTGTAGTTGGCAAATCTCACCCTTGGTTTGAACGTGCAGAGGTGAGTTTAACGGAAATTGCGAAAACGGATTGGGTGATGCGAGAAGCTGGTTCAGGAGTTCAGCAAATGTTGGAACAAGCTTTGCAAAGTTGGGGCATTAATCCCCATGAATTGAATGTAACTTTAGTTTTGAACAGCAGTGAAATGGTCAAAGCGGTCGTGGAAAGCGGCACAGGTGCAGCGGCTATTCCTGAATTGATGGTAAAAAAAGAATTGCAGCTATCTACACTGCGATCGATTAAAATTATAGATAGCCAACTAAGTTCTAAAGTAGGTCTTGAAATAATTAAACCTGTTTTAAAACTGAAGCACCGACAGCGTTTTCAAACTAGAATTACTAAAGCTTTTGAAGAGATATTAAGTCAAGGTGCTGCTACTTAATAATTCAGGGCTTACGCACCAATACTCAAGAAACCGGGTTTTTTACCGACATAAGAAGCTAAACGCCGTGTATTGTGTCGTAAAAACACCCGGTTTCTGGCCCCCCGTGCGTCCCGGATTATAATTATCTCTCAACCAATTTCCTCAAGTCCAATAAATTTTTACCCCCATCACCAACAATCAGTGGCAATTTCCCATCCCATTTTTCTATAGCCTGCCTTTCCAAAAGTTCTGGAGTCAAATTGTCCCGCAGCAACCTTTGCACTTCGGCTTCTCCCTTAGCTAAATTCACCTTAGCCTCGGCCTGTTTTACTGCCTTCAGCGCTAAAAACTCCCCTCTTTTTGCCTCCTGTTCGGCAATTTGTTTCGCCTCCACCGCCTCGCTAAATCGCTCAGAAAAGTGAACGTGTACTAAAGAGATATCGTCAACGGCAATGTAATATGTAACCAGCCTCAAGGTCAAATAATCATCAACTGCGGCTTTAACTTCTCCGCGTTTAGTAATAATTTCTTCAGCCGTGTATTTTGCCATAACTGCTTTTAATACTTCTTGAACTGCCGGCTCGATAATGCGAGCGACTACTTCTTTTTCGTCACCTATTTGTTGAAAAATAGCATTGGCTTTTTCTGGGATAATGTGCCAGTTGAGCGCTACATCCGTGAAAACATCTTGCAAATCTTTTGAGGAAGCTTCAGCGGAACTTTCCTGTTTTTGCACCCTGACGCTCAACTTTTTTACAGTATAAACTGTTGGGAATATTACGTGAATTCCTTCTCCTAGTACCTGTTCTTGCACTTTACCAAACTGCATCAGCACGCCCCGTTCTCCAGCGTTAACTATGATAAAAAATTTGGACAATATAGCTAAAAAAACTATCACTAGAGCTAGTTGAACAGCTATGTAAAACTCCTTATTTTTTTTAGTGCTTGATTTGAGTGAGTCAACATTACTGCTGGATTCTAAAACCATATTCCACCCCAAACTAACTTAATTAGAGGACAAATATTGACTTAACCGATATTCTATTTGCCTTCGAGCAACAACTGTTCAAAATCCGCTGCTGTCAAAGGAGGACTGAACAAATATCCTTGCATCATATCGCACTTATAGCGCCAGAGAAAATCTTTTTCTGCTTCCGTCTCAACTCCTTCGGCAATTACCTCAAGACAGAGACTGTGGGCCATTTCAATAATAGCTTTTACAATCGCTGCATTGGTGCAACCGTCGGTGATCTTGCTGATAAAACAGCGGTCTATTTTTAAAGTATCGAATGGGTATTGCGTCAGATAGCTTAAAGAAGAATAACCAGTTCCGAAATCGTCAAGAGATATACAAACTCCCAAATTTTTCAAGTGTTGCAAAGTCGCGATCGCACTTTCGGCATCCTCCACCATCAAACTTTCTGTCAGCTCTAATTCCAAACTGTTCGCTTCCAAACCAGTTTCTGCTAAAATTTGGGCAACTCTGCTGCTGAGCTCCGGTTGGCGAAATTGGCGCGCCGACAGATTTACCGCTATTCGGAGCGGAAAACCAGCATTTTGCCAAACTTGCATTTGTCTGCAAGCTGTCTGCAACACCCACTCGCCTAACGGTACAATGAAGCCAGTTTCTTCGGCCGCCGGAATAAATTCTGCAGGCGAAATCAGCCCTTTTTCTGGATGCACCCAGCGCACTAAAGCTTCTGCACTTATAATTTTACCTGTCTGGACATTGACTTGCGGCTGATAGTAAACTTGGAATTCTTCTCGTTCCAGTGCGTTGCACAAACTGGTTTTTATCTGCTCTAATTTGTCGGCAGTATTTTGGATAAATTCGCTGCCTTGCCCTCGCAAAGTATTGTACTGTTCGGCGACAGCTTCTTGTTTTTTCAAGCGGCTCGATATCGCGCCCACAAGTTCAGCTTTACTAAAAGGTTTAGTCAGGTAATCATCTGCTCCCAATTCCATACCTTGCCGCATTTCAGAGCGATCGGCTTTACCGGTGAGAAAAACAAAAGGTACTGTAGCAGTAACAGGATTAGATCGCAAGGCCACCAGCACCCCATACCCGTCAAGTTCTGGCATCATCACATCGCAAATAATCACGTCGGGAACATTTGACACCGCCGCATATAAACCTTGTGCTCCATTTTCTGCACCCGTCACGTCGAAACCTTCAGCTTTGAGGAGTTTGAGAATATTCTCGCGAATTAGTTGCTCGTCCTCAATCACTAGAATTTTTTTCATACGTCATTCCCTGAAAGCGGTATAATTGATAGGCGTTACTGAACGCCATAAGCGTCCCAATAACTGAGAACGCACAGCTCGATCGGCCCAACAGCGGAATATTTTCCGACACAAATAGCAAACACCTGAAAAACGCTAATTTTTCAAGCACAACTAGATTAATGTTTCTCTGCTTACTCGGTGCCGTCCGTATTATTACGAGGTTAATTAATAATCTCTAAATTAATTCTAGGCGATGGACAGTTAGCAGCGCCTTAAATAACTGCTAAACTAATTGTGCCGCCTGAACGATTGTCTGCAAACAATCTCAGCCTATTTATACCAGTTGTCAAAAATAATGCAACTGCAAGCAACTTCCAAACCCTTGCGGAGTCAGTCTTTCCCCATTTTTCAACGTAAAATCTAAACTTTTAAATCTCAAATGGTATTACCTACTGGATTTCCTGAACCCGCACAGATTGGAGTCATAGAAGTTAAGCAATATCCTCATTACCGCGCTGTCACCTACACCCACGCGGGCGATTTGCGACAAGCAACTGGCATCGCCTTCAATCCCTTATTTCAACACATCAGCAACAACCAAATTGCGATGACAACGCCAGTAGAAGCGCGCTACACCGAAACTTCCGGGGAAATCAATGCGGTTCCCGAAGCAAAAGTTTCGTTCCTCTATCCCGCACCAAATATCGCCCCCAGCAGCGTTAACTCCGCTGTAGAAGTTACAGATACTTCGCCGATGACGGTTGTCAGCATCGGCGTGCGCGGGGCATACACTTGGGAAAGCTACGAAAATAACCTCCAGAAACTCAAAGATTGGCTTCAAGAACATCCCGAATACGAAATAGTCGGGGCGCCGCGCCGCTTTTTTTACAATTCCCCGATGACGCCGGAAGCAACTAAAATCAGCGAGGTACAAATTCCCATCAAGTGCCGCTGACGTGAACAACTAATTCGCGAATGTGACCCCGCTGGCGGTGTTCCCACAGGTAAATTCCCTGCCAAGTTCCTAACAGCAACCTGCCGCGATCGATCGGGATTTGTTCGGAAGTGTGAGTCAGCGCAGTGCGAATGTGTGCCGGCATATCGTCTGGGCCTTCCGCATCGTGAATGTAGCGATCGCCCTCCGGTACCAGTTTAGCCAAAAAGTTAGCCAAATCCTTAAGTACATCTGGGTCAGCATTCTCTTGAATCACCAAACTAGCAGAAGTATGGCGCAAAAATAAGCTACAAAGTCCCGTCTTAATACCTGAAGTCGCCACCGCCTCTTCTATCTTAGGAGTGATTTTGCACAGAGATTTCCCTGTAGTTTGAATCTTGAGTATCTGTTGATAGTGATTCATTCGATTTTAGATTTTAGATTTTGGATGAGACTGAGGCAAAAGTCTTCAGTCGGCGGAGGTAGACTTTGTTTGTGTAAGATCGATTTCTAATCGCACTTATGAAAAATAGTCTACAACAGCTTGGGCGATCGCCTCCGTACCATTTTTATCCAATTTATCCGACAAACGGGGCGGATGCAGCGGTTGTCGCAAAAACTCCCAATCCCCCTCAAAAAACTCCGCCGCCGTCACAATTTGATGTTCGGCATAATTTTGAAGCCATTCCAGCAATACGGGAGATTCGGCAAAGCCTTCTCTCATTATAGAAACAACAGGTATTTCCAAGCGCAAAGCTTCCGCAAAAGTGCTGTATCCCGGTTTAGAAAGTAAGCGCCCGCAGACAGGCATAATATCAACCGGACGCGGTAAACTCGGGAAAGATTTTGTAAACTCCTGATTTGTGGCTTTAATCAAATTCGGCAAATCGGGACATCCAGCATCAAAAGTGATAAATTGCCAGTCGCTAAATAGCTGTAAATTTTGATAAGGAATGTCCTCTACACCCAGTCCGCCGAAAGTCAGCAATACAGTTTTTTCCAGCGGTGTTTCTATTCCGAATACTTCCCGAACTTGCTCGTTACTGTAGCGAGGATTGCCGCCAGTTAAGCCAACATCTTGAATATTTGGGAAAGCTGGCATCGGTTCGTGTAAAGGAAGACGAAAAAGCCGATCGCACATTCCGAAACATTCAGCAATCCAATCGGCCATTTCTGCAAACTCCCCGCCCCAATCTCTATAGATAAAATCCCACCCGAAATTGGCCATCATCCAGCAAGGAACCCCAGCCGATGCCGCAATTCGCGTTGCCAAAGGAGGAATATCGGCCAGCACCAAACCCACCCGATTTTGCTTGATAAAATTAACTTCGCTTGCAATTAGCGAATTTTGCTTTTTCCGAATTTCCCGCAATTTTTCCAGTGTCGCGTCTTTATCCATATTCAAACTGTCAGCTTGCACGACTCCGACATCAAAAGCGCGGGGACGGTGGATAAAGTCGCCGCCAATGTAAGATTCTAGCAGCCAGCGAGGTGCAGTTGTTGTAATAATTAGTAAAATATCTGGATTTAACTCTTGAATTTTTGCAGCTACGGAGGAGACTGGGACAGCGTGGCCGAATCCATGATTCGTGATGGCAATATATAATGTTGGTCGAGACATTGATAATAGGGAATGGGGAATTGGGCATCGGGCATCGGGCATCGGGCATCGGGCATCGGGCATCGGGAATTGGAGGTAGAGACGGGAAGCCAGCAAGGCCAAGCTTCAAGCGACGCACAACGAACAATGACACAATTAATAACTAATGACTAATGACTAAGCGGTTGTGTATTTAACTTGTATAGCCATCCTAAATCATTTGTGAATTTCTTACTCCCTCCCCTTGATAAGGGGAGGGTTGGGGTGGGGTCAAAAATTTACGACTGCTGCAAGGATTGCTATATATTCCTGGCGTTGCTCTGAGCAACTGCCCAGAAGAGTTTTATTATTATTGACTCTAATAAAATTATTTTTTAATGATGACCGCCACTCCTCTCTTTATGAATAAATTAAAACTAAAATTTTTCCTCCTAACTTAATTATAATTGTACAGGCATCGAATATGCCCGAACCCATCAATCGGACACGCCCTCAGACCAAACAGGCAATTGATTAATCTTGTCCAGGGTTATATCTACATACTTTTTACCGTCCGCCGCTTGATTTTCCCCAAAATATCCATCATCGCCGTCGTGCTTGTGAGGGCCGCTCAAAGCTTCTGCATAGCGGCCTTGCAAACGAGCTTGATTGAAAGGAGAAGTCGCGTACCAGTACCAGCGACTCGGAAAAACTATGCCGCCAATATCCTCAATTGAATCGCGAGTGCCGCGAAAGTGGAAAATGCGATCGGCCTCTGCAAAACCATTTTGTCCCGAAAACACGCCCCCAACCGAAACAACCGTAATTTCTGCCTTCAGCCATTCTTTAAGATAGCGAGTAGCACCCAAAGCAACTTGTGCGCCGCCGCTAGTGCCAATTAAAATAACTTTCAAAGGTTGTTGAGAATTAACTGAAATGGGAGATTGAGCATTCATGCGCTCGATAATTGCATTAGCCATTCCCTGATTGTATGCAAAGCCGTAGCGATAATCTAGAGAAATTGCAAACCTCCAGAGATTGCGAATTTTGATGAATATATCCCCCGCAATCGGCCCGCTTTTTGCCTGTTCTGCAAACCGCCAAAAAGGAGCTAGCCACCGCTCTCCTCCTAAACTTTTGTTAGACGCTGAATAAGGAAAAACATCGCCCACTGCTACGCACTGCGGGTGACTTTTCACTAAACGCTTGAGAAACAACTCTTCACCAGGGGTTAATTCATCCCCCGAAAAATCGCCAACTCCCGGTAAAAAGATGATATAACAATTGAGCTGCGAAGACTTGCGGGCTTCTAGATTGCCCTTGTTTGAGGGCAATATCTCCGGCGGATTTTTCTTGAGACCCAAAGTTTCGGCACTTTGATTCAGCCACCATATAACAGTTCCCACCGGCGAAAGAATGCCCCAAATTATCAGGATTACACCTGCGATGAGCAACAAATTTAAACTTCCCCCGCGCAGCCATGCAAGTATCCGTAAAATCAATCTTAGCATTTAATAAAATCTGGTAGAATGCCAATTAATTACTTAATTACGTAGAAATAGTTCGGTGATTCTGCTGTATTAGAGCTTATTTTGTAAAAATTGTCAACTATCTTGAGGAGCAGGAGTTCAACGTGAAGGGAGAAGATTCAATTGCAGGTTTGGGGGCAACGCTTTGGAACGCACTTTCTTTGAACGGCAATTTTTACGAAAAAACTCCCTACACTGGCAGAACTAAGCGAATAGCTTTAACAATTGTAATGTTAGCTGCGCTGTCCCGCGTGTTGGGCAGTGCTATCATCTTGTTAATCAACCGAACTGAGCTATCAGTAATATTTCTAGGACTTTTCATAGAGGGTTTGGCAGTCGCGGGGGGTTATTATTTTTGGACTTTCACTATCTTTAAAATCGGGGAGTGGCTGAAGCCGGGGCACGTAAATTATGGTGAGTTGTTGGTTCCGATCGGGTTTGCTTACGCCCCCCAAGTGCTGAATTTTTTAACGCTAATTCCCTTGCTGGGAGAAGGAATAGAGCGGATATTAGCGGTCTGGAGTTTGCTAGCTGTAATTGTGGCGGTTCGCCAAGGTTTGGATATTCAAACTCGCTGGGCGGTGTTAATTTGTTTTGTGGGTTGGCCATTGATCCAAATTGCGATCGGCTTTGTGGAAGTAATTGAACAGTTGCTTTCACGATGGCTTTAATTTATCAAGACGGCAACAGTATAGTAAACTCGCTGCCCTCTCCAGGTTCCGACTTGCAAATTAACTTTCCTCCATGCTGTTCTACCACAATTTGATAACTGATAGACAATCCCAAACCAGTCCCCTTACCTACCGGTTTAGTAGTAAAAAACGGATCGAATATTTTACCCAGCACCTCCGAATTCATCCCCACACCATTATCAACAATGCGAATCGCTACTTGATTTCCTTCCGCGACTTCAGTGCAAATCTGAATTGTCGGAGTCTGTTTCGAGTCAACTTCACTTCCTCTTTCGCGACAAAAAGCATCAATCGCATTGGTCAATACATTCATAAATACCTGATTAATTTCTCCCGGATAGCAGTTCACTAAAGGCAAATTGCCGTACTCCTTGATCACTTGAATATTAAGTAATTTGTGATCCAAAATCATCAACGTGCTGTCGATACCTTCGTGGATATTAACCCATTTTCTATCTGATTCATCTAGGCGAGAAAAGTTTCGCAGCGACAGCACAATATCGCGAACTCTCGCCGCGCCCACTCTCATTGAATCTATCATTTTAGTGAAATCATTCATTAAAAACTCTAAATCTATTTGCTCTGTTTCATTTACTATTTCTCGCACGGGATTAGGGTAATTTTTTTGGTATAAACGTAATAGATGTAGTAAGTTTTCCGCGTATTCGTTGGTGTAATATAAATTTCCATAAATAAAGTTAATCGGGTTATTAATTTCGTGAGCAATTCCCCCGACCACTTGCCCTAAACTGGACATTTTTTCACTTTGAATTAGCTGCAATTGAGTGTGGCGCAGTTCTTCCAATGCAGTATGCAAATTCTCAGTTCTTTGGGCTACTCGCGTTTCCAGAATACTATAAAAACGAGCATTTTCTAGAGAAATAGCTGCTTGTGCAGACAGGATTCCCAAAATTTCTAGCCTGTCGCTAGTAAAAGCACCTTTTGTTAAATTATTTTCTAAGTAAAAAATTCCCGTAAGGTTGCCTTGATGGATAATTGGCAATACTAGGATAGATAGGGGTTGATTGGTCGCAATATAAGAGTCGAATTGGAATTGATCGGCTCGGGTAGCATCATCTAAAACCAAGTATTTTTGGGTTCTTTCTACATAGTTAATCAATGAAATTGGGAGGAGGTCGGATTCGTCAATCGGGATAGATTGTAACACGGTTACACCATTAAACTGATCTGTAAGTCCAGCTTCTATGAATAATTGATTACCTGTCTTGGCAAGAAATAATACTTTTTGAGCGCCTGCGTTTTCCTTTACAAGCTGTACGAGTTTCTCTAGCAAGCGGCTGAGAATAATTTCGCTCGAAACAGCTTGTGATGCTTTGACAACTGTTGAAAAATCCAGCACCAAACTATTGTTCATAGTAGTTTGGGCAGTGCTGATAACATTTTTTTTATGTATTACGTCTTGATGGCGCTCAACTAAATAATGATAACGGGATTCTAAGTCTTTAACTTTGGCTGTAGCTCCCCAGCGGATGTAAGCATAATAAGCTTTGGTCAGATAAGCTCGAGCACTTATCTCTTTATCCCAAGATTGATAAAACTCTCCAGCTAATTCATAAGCTAATGCTTCTTCGTGGATGTAACCGTTAGCAGCAGATCCTTTAATAGCTAAGTCATAATAATCCATGGCGGCAAGTTTATCGTTGAGAACTCGCGCTTTTTCTGCTTCGACTAACTCGTATTTATGCTGATAATTCATGGGTGCATGGTAGGCCCACTTTTTCATAAGTTGCTGATTAGAGTTAACAATAGCTAGGGATACTTCTTGATTGTCACTGTGAGGATAGTGAGCGAGGAGGGCCAGCGAATAGTAGAAATTGTGTACCCCAACAGTGATTAAGCCGATCGCCCCATCTGCGTATTCTGCCGCTAATTTACCGTGGGCAACAGCCGGAGCATAATCTTTAAATAAATAAAGCAGCATCAATTTAGCAACATAAGCTGCAAACAGCGACATTCGATTATTTTCTTTCTGCCAACGCGACATCACAGCAGGTTCATCCAACCTGCCGCTAACTAATCGTAATTGCTCTGCTGTTTTGGTTCTTAAACTTGAAGCAATTATTTGCCAAATTTTAGCATAACCTATGGCAAATTCGTGTTTATTTTTTATCAAAAATTCCATATAAATGGTTTGTTTTTTTTTGACAAAATCTAGGGGTTCTCCTACTAAGAATAAATTGGCAATATAGTGCTTAGAATTATAAATTGCCCATTCTAAGTCACCACTTTCCAAACCAAAACTCCTTCCTTCTAGAAAGGAAGGAAGTGTATTCTTAGTAGACTCTTTCCAGATTCTTATATGACCATTAAACATTACAGAAACCTTAGCTTTCTGTTGGGTAGCATTAAATTGTTCTAGCAGCTTTAAAGCGATTAGTCCAGCGTAGTAGCCAGCTTCGATGTCGCCTTCGCTGCCGCATAGGATCGTTCCATAAAGAGTATAGGGAAAAGTAGCTAATGCTGAATGACCGCGATCAATACAAAGATTGACCATAGTCAAGACAAGGGAGGACACAATTTCTGGTTTGGCAATATAAGCAGGAGGATAGAGGGCTGTCAGGATTTCCATAGCTGCCAGTTGATAAGGATCTGTCATAACTGGCAGGTTTTCTAATTCCTCAATTCGCGGCAATTTTGGCACGGGAATGGTTTGCTGATCTAATAGGTTGACTCCCAGCATTTCCAGCACTTCTAGACCTGTTTCAACCGCTTTTAGCATCTGGCTTTGAGCCTGATAAAAGAGGATCTTTAGCTGATACACTTTCACTATGTCAAGCTGATTTTTAGCCGATCGCAAAACCACTTCTGCCAAAACTTCTGCTTGCTCAAAGTTGGTGTTTAAATATTCCGCTTCCAGCGTCTCTACATACAGCCGCAGCGTCATGTCATAGTTGCGAACCCAGCTATCAGGTGCTAATAAGGAAATTCCCACATTCAAATACTTAACAGCCGGTTGGTAAGCGTTAGCTGCTTTTGCCTTATGCCCAGCCATTAAATTTAATCCTGCTAATTCATCTTTTTCTGATTGCTGGGTGAGACAATCAATTCCTACATTCAACTGGTTAATAATATCAAAAATTCTCTCTTCTACTTTATCGGGTGGCGTATTTTCAAGTAGCAATTTACCGATGCTAAGATGAGTGGCTTTCTTTTCATCATCAGGAATCAGCGAATATGCAGCTTGCTGGACGCGATCGTGCAAAAATTTATAGCCGACTCGCGAAGAATTGAAATTTAAATTAACGGCTGATTCTCGATCTAAAAATAAAGGAATAAGGTAACTCTCATTCAATGGAAGTATTAACCCTGCTTGCAAAGCATCCCAGAGTTCCGTCGCAGTGGCTGATGGAGATTTTGCGTTGACAGTAGAGAGAACATCTAGAGTGAAATTGTCCCCAACACAAGCGGCTAATTTCAAAACTTCTCGTGTAATCTCTGGCAGTTTTTGAATGCGACTGGCTACCAGTTCAACTACACTCTTATCTGTAATACCAATAGCTTGAATATCCTCAATGTTCCACTGCCACTGCCCTTTCATTCCGGTAGACAGCAGCCCGGTAAAGTCAAATTTCAAAAGTTTTTCTTGATAAAGAGTGTTGAGCAATTGCGTCACGAAAAAAGGATTGCCACCAGTTTTATTCCAAATTAACTCCGCTAAGGGGTGAATTCTTTCTGAGTCATTCAACGTCTCCGAAATTAACTCAGTTACCTGGGCTAAAGAAAGAGGTTGCAGCACCAATTTGTTGATAATAGTCCCCGTTTGTTCAAGGTACTCTACTGTTTGCATTAAAGGATGGGTAGAGCTAACTTCACGATCTCGATAGGCTCCAATTAATAGTAAATATTTGCTGTCTGGGTCAGTTGCCAGCAATTCCATTAATTTCAAGGTCGCTGAATCTGACCACTGCAAGTCATCGAGAAATATGACTAATGGATGCTCTTTTTGTGCGAATACGTGGATAAATTCTTTGAATAGCCTGTTAAAGCGGTTTTGTGCTTCTGTTGGGGCAAGTTCGGGAACAGCAGGCTGTTTGCCAATTACCAATTCTAGCTCGGGAATCACGTCAATAATTACTTGTCCGGCATTGCCTAGTGGGGCTAAAAGTTGATGTTGCCAATCTTGTATTTTTTGGCTATTTTCAGCAAGTAACTGCTGGATCAAAGATTGAAAAGCTTGAATTAAAGATGCGTAAGGTATATTCCGCTTGAATTGGTCAAATTTACCTGAAATAAAATAACCCCGCTGTCGGGTGATGGGTTTTTGAATTTCGCTAACTACGGCCGATTTGCCTATACCTGCATAACCAGACACTAGGATCAGTTCAATTTGGGAAGCAGAAGAAATTTCCTCGCAAGGATTAGCTACACGTTCAAATGCTGCTAATAGTTGACTGATTTGTGTTTCCCGACCGTACAATTTTTGAGGAATCAACAACTGACTCAATATATCTAAGTTTCCGGGCGTAAAATCGACTATCTCGCCGGTAGCTTCTAACTGATTTAAACAAATTTCTAGATCTGCCAGCAATCCGCCCGCACTTTGATATCTCTGCTCGGCATTTTTGGCAATCAGTTTCATCACAATTTGTGAGATGGCTGGTGGAATCTCTGAATTAATTTGATGGGGTACAATTGCTTGAGATGCTATGTGACTGTAAACTATCTCTAACGGGTCGTTACTCATAAATGGTAATTGACCTGTCAGCATTTCATATAAGGTAATACCGAGAGAATAAAAGTCGGTGCGGTAGTCTAGGGTGCGGTTCATTCTCCCCGTTTGTTCGGGAGACATATAAGCAAAAGTACCGACTATCGAGTTAATATTATTAATTTGGGGATTTTCTTTGGTTAATCGTGAAGCAATCCCGAAATCGGTCAGTTTAATAGTTCCTGTTTGGCTGTTGATGATAATATTGCTAGGCTTAATATCTTTGTGAATAATTTTTTGAAGGTGTAGATATTCTAAGGTTTTTATGAGTTGGATGCCAAACCTCAAACAGGTGATGACTTCGAGCTTTTTTCTGGACATGAGGCGATCGAGAGATTCACCCTCAAAGTCTTCTAAAAGCAAGCCGAGACGGTTGTCAAAGGTTTCTAGGCTAATGACTTTAACGAGGCCCGGATGGTCTAAATGTTGGCGAATGCGATACTCGTGCTTGATTCGGGTAATTGCATCAAGGGTGGGATATTCAGCTTTCAGGATTTTGAGTACGGTTGTATCCTGCTGGGTGGGGATTTTTCCTCGATAAATAATCGTTTCGATACCTTCGTGGAGAGTGCAGTGGATTTGGTATTGGGAGAGAAATTGCATGGAGTTCTCCTGAGAGTTGCAAATATATCTGATTCAAGTCGCTGTTCGCTGTTGACTGACGGCACGACCACCCTCAACCGTCAAAAGTCTTGACATGGCAACTGTTATATGCTTAATTCAACCATGTACTTAGGCCAACAAAAATCAAGCTTTATTTGCTCGAACAAGAATACAATTGGTACATAAAATGATAGTATTCATGCAATCAAGCCATTTTGCTACTATTATTCTCAATTAATATCCGATCGACAGCGGACGGCAACCACACCCCTACTATTCGGCTCTCCCCACTGTCCCTCCTCCCTTAGCAAGATACATTGTTAGAGAACGAAATACACAAAAATTTACATCTATAATTTGTGTAGTGTTCCAAATCGCTCCTCACCAGCAGCGATACAGCCCTCGCCCAGACAGTAGGATAGAAAAAATATGTTTGAACGCTTTACAGAACAAGCCATTAAAGCAATCATGCTAGCCCAAGAGGAAGCGCGGCGCCTCGGTCACAATTTTGTAGGCACCGAGCAAATTCTTCTGGGACTCGTCGGCGAAGGCACTGGCATCGCTGCAAAAGTATTACTGGATATGGGCCTCAACTTGAAAGAGGCGCGCAATGAAATCGAAAATATCATCGGTAGAGGTTCCGGGTTCCTCCCGCCTGAAATTCCTTTTACGCCCCGCGTCAAGCGCATTTTTGAGACGGCGCTCAACGAAGCGCGGCAGTTAGGCCACAATTACATCGGCACCGAGCACATCCTGCTGGGGCTGATTCAGGACGATGAAGGGGTGGCGGCGAAGGTGCTGCAAAACTTGGGGATCGATCGCCAGAGAGTCCGCACGCAGGTAATTCGTGCCGTGGGAGAAGTCGCAGCGGTACCCGGAGGTAGGGGAGATAGCGGTGATCGCAAAACCCCGACTTTAGAAGAATTCGGCACAAACCTGACCAAGTTAGCCGCAGCCGGCAAACTCGACCCCGTAGTGGGCCGCGAAAATGAAATCGAGCGCGTGATCCAAGTGCTCGGTCGCCGCACGAAGAACAATCCTGTGTTAGTAGGCGAACCGGGAGTAGGCAAAACAGCCCTCGCCGAAGGCCTAGCCCAGCGGATTGTTAATAGAAACGTCCCGGAAATTTTAGAAGACAAACAAGTAATCAGCCTCGATATGGGTTCGCTGATTGCTGGTACAAAGTTCCGAGGCGAATTTGAAGAACGGCTAACGAAAATCATGGCCGAAATTCGCGCTGCCGGCAACATCATTCTGGTAATTGATGAAATTCACACCTTAGTCGGTGCAGGCGCAATTCAAGGCAGCATGGACGCCTCCAATATGCTCAAACCCGCCCTTGCTAGAGGCGAATTGCAGTGTGTCGGCGCCACTACCTTGGAGGAATATCGCAAGCACATCGAGCGCGACGCTGCCTTAGAACGCCGCTTCCAACCGATCAAAGTCGGTGAACCGAGCGTGGCTGAAACAATAGAAATATTGTACGGGTTGCGATCGGCTTACGAACAGCATCACAGACTGACAATTTCCGATGCAGCTTTAGAAGCAGCGGCCACACTGTCAGACAGGTACATTAACGATCGGTTTTTGCCAGACAAGGCGATCGACTTAATTGACGAAGCAGGTTCCCGCGTCCGCGTGATGAATTCACAAACCCCGCCCGAAGTTAAAGAACTCAAAAAGCAACTGCCTGCAGTAACAAAAGAAAAAGATGCAGCAGTGCGCGAGCAAGACTTCGACAAAGCTGGAAAATTGCGCGATCGCGAATTAGAAATTGAAGCCGAAATCGCCGAAGCTACGATCAATAAAAGTCAGCTCAAAACTTCTCCCATCGTCACCGAAGAAGACATCGCCCACATCGTGGCTAATTGGACGGGAGTACCAGTCAGCAAGCTGACAGAATCCGAATCGGAATTGCTGCTGCACATGGAAGACACCCTGCACCAGCGCTTGATCGGTCAAGAAGAAGCTGTCAGCGCAGTTTCTCGGGCTATCCGTCGCGCGCGGGTAGGCTTGAAAAATCCCAATCGCCCGATCGCCAGTTTCATCTTTTCCGGCCCCACAGGCGTCGGCAAAACGGAACTTACAAAAGCATTGGCCACTTATTTCTTCGGTTCCGAAGAAGCCATGATTCGGTTAGATATGTCCGAATTCATGGAACGCCACACGGTTTCTAAACTTATCGGTTCGCCTCCGGGTTACGTCGGCTACGATGAAGGCGGCCAACTAACAGAAGCAGTCCGGCGCCGTCCTTACACGGTCATCTTGTTCGACGAAATCGAAAAAGCTCACCCGGATGTCTTCAACATGATGCTGCAAATCTTGGAAGACGGCCGCTTGACGGATGCTAAAGGTCGGACAGTTGACTTTAAGAATACACTGCTGATCATGACCTCCAACATCGGTTCGCGAGTGATTGAAAAAGGTGGCGGCGGTCTCGGTTTCGAGTTTGCTGAAAGTGCCGCAGACGGTCAGTACAACCGCGTTCGCAGCTTGGTAAACGAAGAACTGAAACAGGTTTTCCGTCCCGAATTTATCAACCGCTTGGATGAGATTATCGTCTTCCGCCAGTTGAACAGGGAAGAAGTGAAGCAGATTGCGGACATTATGTTGCAGCAAGTCTTCAGCCGCTTAACCGAACAGGGTATTACTTTGTCGGTGACGGACCGGTTCAAGGACTTGTTAGTTACAGAAGGCTACAATCCCAGCTACGGTGCTCGACCTTTGCGCCGCGCAATCATGCGGTTGTTGGAAGATGTACTGGCTGAGGAAATGCTGTCTGGGAAGCTGAAAGACGGCCAAAAGGCGATCGTTGATGTGGATGAAAACGGTCAGGTTAAGGTAGTGCCCGATGGTCCATCTGAGCCTAAATTGCCAGAATTTGCATTGAGCCATTAATGCCCTCTACAGACGGATAAATACTGTTGATAAAAAACCCGGTTTCTCTGAGAAACCGGGTTTTTAATTAAAAAATACTGGTTAAAAAAAAGCAACTTTAGGCAAGCTCTAAATCCTTATATAATAAGTCATATCAAATGCGGTAGCATACTCCCGCGTAAAATCCAGTCAACAGCGATGCCCTCAGCGAAGCCGAAGGGTCAACAACCACGGAGGCTGCAACCGGATTTCATCTAATTCATCTGCGTTAATCTCTGTTAATCTGCCCTCATCGGCGGTTAAAAAAAGAGAAATTTTCGGGTCGCAGATGACAAGGGATTGACGCAGATTCACGCAGATCAAGAGAATAGATATATGAATAATTCCCAGGTAATAGATTTGAGATAATTCTAAAATCTAAAATCTAAAACCTTATGAATTTTTGCTCTTTTATCCCAACACATTATCTACAGCAATTTGTATATTGGGAAAAGCTAGAATCGATAAAGTCTGACCTCGCTGGAATCTGTGAATATTTTGGTATCCCGAGGGAGAAGGTTCGCGATCAACTACTACACATTGCTCGTTAATATCTACCAGCCAAACTTCTACAATATTGTTTTCGGCATAAAGAGGAATTTTGATACTTCTGTCAGTTTCAGCGGTTGCATCCGCTACTTCCACAATGAGTAAAATATCCTCAGACTGAGGATGTCCCGATTCGTAAAAATCATCGCGCCGTCGCAGCAAGGAAATATCCGGCTCAGGTTCCGAGTAATCGTCCAATTCTACCGGATCTTGAACTCCAATGGTTACTCTCGATAATAAGCGGGTATAGAATAACTCGGTCAGACGCTTGACATGAGATGTATGCCTTCTACCGACGGCGGCCATTTGAACAATTTCTCCTCGAATTAATTCAACTTTATCATCTTTTGTCAAGATGCCAGCTTCAATCATATGATGATATTCTTTTACTGTAAATAACCGCTTGATTAACTGAGTTGTCATCATTGTTTCGTACAGGAATATTCGAGTTTTTGTCTGCGACCCAGGTTTAATAATGTGATTATTATACTACATTGACCAGTAGTCATTCAGTAGGAACGATATTGCCCGCCTTACAATCGACGAATCTAATCCCAGGATTGTAATTGCCCAACCCAATGCTGCACAAAAGCAGAAATGCGATCGCGCCGAGTTTCAAAAGTAGCAGCAATCCAGATAAACGCAATCCCAAAAGCCAAACCAATCGCCCATTTAATCAGCGGATAATCGAATATCAGAACCACCAACTGATAGAAAACATTGATTAAAAATACAGCCGTTCCCACAAACAAAAACGCCCGAACTCGCAGCGCCAAACCCGCTGCAATAGCCACCAAACTAAAAGCTGCCGCAACTAAACCGTGGCTTTGCTGAGTCAAAAGAGGTATCCCGCAAATCAGCACTGTTGCGAGCATTCGCAGATTGTGGCGCAGCGGTTTTTGTGCTGGTAATTTGAGACTGCGATCGAACTGAGCAACGTAAAGGAAAGAAAGCCCTAAAGGAGTAAAAAACCACTGCGGCTGAGTCAATCCCATTTGTCCAAACCACCTGAGCAATATCCAGTCAATTATCGCCACACTCACATAGGTAAAACGGACTTCCTGCCTTTCCCAAGCCAGGAAAACATAGAAGGCGCCAGCTATCAGCAAGCTAATCGGATAAAACTTAGCCGGACTTTCCAAAATAGTAACTATTGGAATCAGCGAAGCAATTACCTGCCAAGGCTTTTTTGACCAACCCCAGTTGTCCCAAGGCAAAATGTAAATGAAATAGGCTAATAGAGAAGCGAAGGCAACTTTCCAAGGCCCCAGCGGGCCGGAAATATACTTAACTAAAGGTGTATTGATCCAATAAAGGCGGATGCCAAAGGCTTCTAGCCAGCCCAAGTAAATCCAAATTTCTGCCCATTGGCGATCGAGATTATTTCGCCCTTGCAAGAAAGCATATTGAACTAATAAAGCACCAGTGACTAATCCTAAACTTAAGCCAGATTTAATATCATAGGCAGAAGCCCAAATCAGCAGCAAACTGCTCAAAACCCAGTGCAGGTGAGCAAATATTTTTAACTCTGCATTGGTTAAATGTAAATAATTGCTGAGCCAAGGAGATAAAATTCGATAGATATATGTTAAAGTTGTACCGAGAGTAGCCAGGACAATTAAGCCATCGCCAAAAGCTCCTCCTGGTATTTGAAAAAGTTGATATAGTAGCGATTCGTAAGCAGCAACGGATACGCCAATTAATCCTAAATAAACCAAAGGTTTGAATTCTGGCTCCCGCCTACCAATGCCGATCGCAATTAAAGACGCCCCCAACACAGTTAAACCAGTCCAATTCGTCAAAGTGTGCGATCGGAAAGTTAAACCCAATACCCCGTAAACCAAAGGTATAAAATGAATGCTAGGTAAAATTGTTGGAGCGCGGTGGCGGCGCCGCCACACATCACCCAATAATTGAGTAAACAATCCGAGAGCGATATTAGCAACTGCCAAATTAATTGTAGTGCGATCGACAAAACTCAAACCCACTGCTGTCAGCAACTCCAAACTCCAAGCCAAGGCATAAATTGCCAGAGGGGGAAGTTGGCGTAAATTTCGGAAAATAATCGCAGCCATTATCACCAAAATAGCAGCCAAAACTTCAGCAGAGGGCGGGAAACTCAAGGTACTGTCTGCGTAGAGTTCATAGGAAGAAAAAGTAATAGTTGTTAACAGTAAGCCTGCCAGTAAGATTGCCCACCCATCTAAAGCTCGATCGTAAATTTCAGCTAATTGAGAAGGCTCAGGTAAATCCCTGGAAAAACGAACAATCATGCTGCGAAGCAACCACATACACAAAACAGCGATCGCCCCAGCAATTGCCCAATCCCAACCCGACACAAAACCTAATTCATAAATCACCGCAGCTACGAAACTCAAGCCAAATCCCACTCCAATTGCAGCCGCTGGCAGCTCAACTAAATAGTAAGTATTGACTAACATCAACACCAATGCCAAGCCCAAACCAATTAACCGATATCCCGGAAAAATAAAAATTAGAACTTGTGCAAGTATTAAAGCGATCGCACTAAAGGTACTGGCAACTTGTTTGTGAGGAACCTCAGTATATTTAGCAACAGCAGTCAAAGCCAAAGGAGTCGCCAGCCAGAGCAAACTCCACTGAGGGCGATGAGTGGCAGTACCCGCACTCAAATAATTTTGCAACAAGATAAAGCTGAATCCTGCTATTGCTAAGCCTAGATACCATGAACTTTGGAACCATGCAGGATGCCAGCGGAAAAACGCAGAACTTTCTCGGGCATTTGCCGCTTTCATCCAGACAAAAAATCCCCATTCAGCAGCCATAAAAATTAATAAAATTGCCGTCCAAATATTGGGTGTCTGGTTCGGGAAAAATAAGTCAATTGCCGAACCGATCGCGCCTAAACCCATAATGTGAGTTAGGAGAACCAAAATTGCCGGATTTCCCTCGTGTTCAACAGCAGAAGCCGGGATCGAAACTCGGCGGTAATTCTCGGCAATTACGTATTTCCAAGCGATCCAACCTAAAGTTAAAGTAGATACCAATAAATTGAGCGATCGCCAAAACGGATTAACAAAACTAATAACAGTTAAAACACTCCCCAAACCGAGAGCAAGGTTTTCGCCAAAACGGGCAAGTTTAAACTTTCGCTTGCGGTAGAGCCACTGTGCCACACTTACCATTAAAATTAAATAAGGCAACAGCAGAACACCCCAAAAAGCCCAAGGAGTTTCCTGAGAGTTTGTAAGCTGAGTTAAAAATGCTACAACTTGTGTTTTAATCCCTAAAGGAAGCACTCGCCAAAACAGCCAAATACTCTGAAGTCCCGCCGCCTCAAGCATTAGCAAATCAAACTCTTGCCAAAACCGCACTAAACGGTTGTAAAAAAACCAAAAAGCCAATCCGCTAACTGCGATCGCCTGTAGCGGAATTTGGCGAAAACAAACCAGCCATCCCAAACCCAACAAACCCCCTCCCGCTAATTGCCAGTTAAAAAAGTTGCTGGGATTTGGCTGGCCGGATATATTGTTTTTAATAGTTCCAGATTGCCGGGGTTGCTGCCAATCCAGCCATGCTAAAAGCACGCCACAAATTGCCAAAGCTAAACCCATTTCAGCGATATTTACATCCTTGACAAATATCGCCCGACCCAGTAAAATTCCTAACGAATAAGCTACTAAAGCCGCTTTTTTGTAAGTCAGAAAATCTCGGCTCAAACTGAAAGCAGCGGCGAATGTTTCAGTATTTTCTCCGCGTTTGATAGATTGCAATCGTTGTTGCTGAACTTGATAAACTCTAGCAGCAGCAGTTCCCACTGTACCTAAATAAACCGCAGCCAGGGAAAAGCCTGCCAATGCCCACCCCCAGTGCAAATAACTCAATCCCAAGTGATTTAACGCGATCGAGCGAGTGATGTTTTTTCCTGAAAAGCTTTGATATTGATCTTTTATAATCCGGGCAGTTATCCAAGTCAAAATAAGTGCCGCTGCGATTGCTACCGCCCAGTCCCAAGGATACCGCCACAATCCAAAAGTATCCATTGCCCAAAAATTGATCGGCACTAGCAACAGCGTCACTTCTTGCAAAGTTTGAGCAGTCAAGTGCAAATTCTGCTGTCTGTTTGCCCAAGTGCTAATCGCCCAAAAAGTTAAAGTATAAGCTAACAAAACTCCATATTGTCCGGCGGCCGG
Organism: Microcoleus sp. MON1_C1; assembly: GCF_036701945.1. Lineage (NCBI taxonomy): Bacteria > Bacillati > Cyanobacteriota > Cyanophyceae > Oscillatoriales > Microcoleaceae > Microcoleus > Microcoleus sp. MON1_C1. Next base: position 38,866 of record NZ_JAUBRO010000007.1, read on the forward strand.
AAATCTTTCCCACTGACTGGCAGCTAAGACTCCAGAGGAGACAACTACCATGAACACTCCTAAAAACAACAGCCACACCACGCTAATTTCTGCAATTAGCGAGTGCAAAATTTGAGCGATAAAATTAGGGGTTTGAGTAGTTTTTGTGGGCGTAGCAACGCTTTCTCTGCTGCTAGGTAATGCTTGAGGCGTTGATAAGGCAGGTACTTTTGGCTCGTTCCTAGGAGCTCGCGGGCCGTCAATTTCAGAAATGTCTACAGAAGCGGGATCTCTGAGCGGGCAGACTAAATACTGCCGGCACAATTGCTCAACCTCGGCGGGCTAAAGCAAACCCAGTCGCAGCCACGCTTCTAAACCTGTCAACAACTCAGGATGCGACGCTAAGACGCTCAATTCAATTTTGCTCGATCGACCTTTGGGAGACGACATCGGCTTAAACTTGTACTAGCTACATTCAAGCTATAGCCTAGATTAATGTCGATCGAACATGGCAACATTCCGCCATCGAAATTGGCACAATAAGTATTTATAACTAAAGAGCTGTAGCAGCCAGTGTCAACTGGTAAAAAAATCCCGCTGATGGGCTTACACCAGCGTGCATCAGCGGCTAAAAACTCCAAATTAGGACACAGCAGCGGTGTCCTTACCGATCGGCATATTGCAGCAAAGTGTCCACACTAGCATTGTGGTCTATGAAAGAAAACAAATGTTTGAAGACGAGTTTTCCCTCTGCATCCAAAACAAACTGAGCGGGCAAAGGAGCACCTAAAGCCTGACCGACTTGATAAGCCCGAAACACTTTTACGCCTGGATCAGACAGCAGAGGCATTTTCAAGCCTAAATCTTTAACCACAATTTGGCTTTGGCGATCGTCGGTACTGGCAACCATCAATAATTCTATATTGCGATCGGCAAATTTTTCCCAGTTTTCATTCAAAGCTTTAATGTGAGGAAAACAGAAAGGGCAATATTGCTTTTCAGTAAAAATCCGCGTAAAAGCCAGAACTACCGGCTTATCGCCCCGATAATTCGACAGCCGCACCAATTTGCCATTATTAATATCCGGCAATTCAAAATCTGGCGTCATCTGTCCCAGCTTCAGAACATTACTCGCCGGAACAGGCAATAAATTTTGGAAAAACCGATCGCTTAACAAGCCGCTAAAATTAGTAGAAGTCAGCATATTTCCTAATTGGGTAATTGCTAATTGCTAATTGGTAATTAAAAATCCGCTTAAATAAATGCTTCTGCGGGTACGGACACGGCAGCGCCGTGTCCCTACAAATATAAGGTGCTTAAACAGCAGCAAAGAATACCTTAGACTTGACCGGATCGGGAGTCATAGTCTTGTCACCGGGCTGCCAGCCGGCGGGACAAACTTCATCGGGGTGAGACTGCACGTGTTGGATAGCTTGCAGAGTGCGGAGAGTTTCGTCCACGTTGCGGCCGAAGGCAAGATTGTTGATAGTAGAGTGTTGGATGATGCCTTCTTTGTCGATGATGAACAGACCTCTGAGGGCAATACCTGCTTCTGGGTCGAGGACGTTGTAGTCAGAACTAATTGTTTTTTTGAGGTCAGCAACTAAGGGATAGTTAAGGTCGCCGACACCGCCTGATTTGCGGTCTGTTTGTATCCAAGCGAGGTGAGAGAATTCGCTGTCAACGGATACGCCGAGGATTTCGGTATCGATTTTCTTAAAGTCCTCGAAGCGATCGCTAAATGCTGTAATCTCAGTCGGGCACACAAAGGTGAAGTCCAAGGGGTAGAAGAACAGGACTACATACTTTTTGCCTTTATAGTCTGACAGTTTAACTGTCTTGAATTCCTGATCCACTACGGCTGTTGCTGCGAAATCGGGTGCAGCTTGACCAACCCGGAGGCATTCACTGGTCATAGATTTTGTTTCCTGTTTTACGAACTGTTACAAATATATCATACTCATAACGACTACAAGTATCTTCTCGCTCAATCAAAAAAATACGCTCTCAAATTTGAGAGCGCAGTTTTTTTGATTAAATAATGGCTCAGGCGGGATTTGAACCTGCGACCTTGGGCTTATGAGTCCCCTGCGCTAACCACTGCGCCACTGAGCCAAATCTACTTCACGATTTACTATCGTAGCACGGTAGGGCTAGCTATGTCTTGTTTTCAAGCAACACTATTTCTAATGACTTCCCGTAAAAGTTATGAGTTTTGGTAATCATTCAAAACCCATAACTTTCGACCAGTCGTTACCGAGAAGCGCTGGACGCATCGTCGGGCAGCAAAGCCATTGGATTGATAGCACCCTGTCCGGCGGGATGAATTTCAAAGTGCAAGTGCGGCCCGGTACTGAAGCCAGTGCTGCCCATTTCTGAAATTTGTTCCCCTTGAGCAACTCTCTGACCCTTTTGCACCAAAATTCGGCTGTTGTGGGCATAGACAGTCTCAGTGCCGTCAGGATGGGTAATTTCCACCAGATACCCGTAGCCGCCGTCGTTCCACTGAGCATAGGTCACCACCCCGTCTGATGCTGCCACAATTGGCGTGCCGATCGGCCCTGCAATATCAATTCCTTTGTGCATCCGTCCCCACCGCCAACCGTAGCCAGAAGTAAGAACGCCCTTAGATGGCCAAATAAACCCGCTAGCCGACTGTTGTTTGCCGTTAGGCAGATAAGTATCAGGGTTCGAAAGCGGAGGCAATTCCGGAGAAACCATGCGTCCCAAAGACGGGTTGCTTAGGGGGTCGTAACCCTCAGAACCCAAAGGAGCAGTTGCTACCATAGGCTGCTGCTGAGCAGAGGTCGGCGTCAGGTTTATCGGTTGCATTTCGGCTGCGCGAGCGGGGTCTAAACGCTCTTGCTGCTGCTTCTGAACCTGCTCAGACCACGCTCTCGATGGCGGTCTGCTGATTTCATTCTGCACCGCCTCAGTATAGTCGGGGGTGTAGAGATATGGATTGACACTTGGCATATCCTCAGACGGGTTGACCGAGGGACCGTCAGTTGGAGTCAGGGACACAGCATTGGCGCCGATCGAATTGCGCGAGGCGCGATATTCCTCTCGCAGCCTGACCACTTCTGCCCTCAAGCGTTCGGAATAAGGGTTGAGAGCTTCTGCGGTAGGGAGAGCCTCCGAATTCGACTCTGGTAAAGCGCTAGCTGGATCGGCATTTGAAGCCGGGGCGCTAGTATTTGCCACGAAGCTGATCGGCTGCGGGTATTCTCCCGTAGCTATGGCGGTAGCAGTTGCACTGGCTGGCCCAGGCAGGGCACTGGTGTCAACTGCACCTGTAAATGTTGGTTCGCCTTGAAGAGCCAGCTTCCCTGGATCGCGAATCGTTTGGGAAACTTGAGTGAGCGGAATGCTGTTAATTTGAGGAACCATCGGCGCTGAAATATTGTTCAGACCTTCCAGGTTCTCCAGGGGAGAGACAACAGGCACTGTGGGAGCGGGTGCTGCAACGCCAGCACCGGCTATTTCCGAAGTAGACGAGCTGGGGTTCAAAGATGCGGGAACCGAAGTCGCCGACCAGACAGATGTAGAGTTGGATGCAGAATAAGAGGCTGCCGCCTCCACCCCTGGATTTTTAAACCCAACTTGGGGAATTTTGAGCCGTTGATTGACATTCAGCAAGTTGGGGTTGCCGAGCTTGTTGACGGAGATCAGATCTTTGGGCGATAGGCCGTGACCTTTGGCGATCGCATCTAGGGTATCTCCCGGACGCACGCTGTAGAGAGCCTCAGCCGGCGCGGCGGTACTTCCCGCAGGGGGGACTACCACAGCCGAGGGCAAACTGGGTGTTGCCAAAGACTGTTCAATTGACTCGATTGCTCGATCGGGCGATGCTGCTTGACCTCCCCCGGAATTGGGAATTACAGGTGTGGCATCGAGGTCAGGAATAGTTGTCCCAGTTGCATATCCGGGGGAGGTCAGCGTCGGTGCTGACTCGGGCAAAAATGCCGCAGGTGTAGATAAATTTGCTCCCCCCTCCGACCCGAACATAGTTCGACCCGATTCTGTGGTGCGGTTTTCCTGTTTTTTCAAACTGTCGATCGCCCCGTCTGCATTCGGGATGTCGATCGAACTTTGTTCCGGTACCGTCGTGGCCAGCGGGGTCGCTGCGGTTGATGGCAGCGCTGTCATGGCTGCACTATCCAATGGCTCGGAGCCAGTCAGATTTAACTCTTGTTCGGGATTGACCGTCGCTGCGCGCTCTAGCGAAGCCGATGTGCTATAGCCGGCGTTCTGTTGTGGTGTGGCTTCCGTCGCAGTCGGAATTCTGAGCTGTTGGCCAACTTGGAGTAGAGTCTCGGGTTTGATGTCGTTGGCAGTTGCTAGTGCCAACGGTTCAACTTCATAATCCCGAGAAAGCTCCCAAAGGCTTTGCCCCTCCTGCACCTTAACCGTCGCGGGTTCAGAAGGTGATCCGGGCTGTTCGGCCCTGGAACCGTCAACTTGTGCCGACGTAGCGGGCCCGTTGGCCGATACTGGCTGTACTTCAGCGGTGGATTCGGATGTCGGTGCGAGTTCAGACGCGCGAGCGCTGTCTCCATTTCTCGGTAGCAGGATGCCAGAAGCACCTACCGATATTGCCAGCCCGATCGTGGCGAGAGAGCGAACTCTGCCTGTGCTGAGCGTTGTCTGTTTGGATGGTTCCGCAGAACCGTCTCTGTCGATTTCACTAGCCTGAACAGGCTTAATTTGGGGATATGTTCGTTTCAAAAAAACGACCTCCTACTGAGAAGCGCTAACTGTCCTTGGAAACACTCAAGGGGATCGCATGACGCTGAGTTTAAATCAACAAGCAAAAGTATTCTGATTGTTGACAGCTACCATGCTTAGGCCAGATTACCTTGCTTTTTAAATTTAGACAAGCTCAAACCGTCAGAAATTTTAAAATTCTCGGTCAAACCTGCTGCAATTAACCCCAAAAGCCTTACACCGCAATAGCTGGAACGAATATATAAAATCTTCGTTCGTGTAAGGCTCTGAACTCTTACCTATTATCCGACTTTATGCTAATTTCCGGACAGGCAACAACCGTATATTTACTAGATATAGTGTTCAGACCTAAGCTGGCGCTCGCTCACGCCCTAAACCGCTAAAATTCTTTATTTTTGTTGCTGAATCCTCTTGGCAGTCATTTGGTGTTGCTGATAACAATCTGTTTTTGAATGAATAAAATATATTAATGTCTGCTATCTAGATTTTCACCCCTTTGATACAAATTTCTTATATTTAAAAGAAGATTTGCCAGCCTGCGGCAGCTATTAAATATCTATATATTTATGTGTTGATAATGATTTATCCCAGCTCGCCCAACTGTCGTTTAGCCTCAAATAAACCCACAGCGGCGCTGACGGAGAGGTTCAAACTCCTGACTCCAGGCTGGCTCATAGGAATAAAAAGTGTGGCGTCGCAGGCATCCAAGACGAATTGGGGAATGCCTACAGTTTCCGAGCCAAACATCAGCCAGTCGCTGGGCTGAAATTGGAATTGCGCGTAACTGTATCGCCCGCCAGTGCTGAATCCGATCGATCGTCCCCCGCGCTGCTGCCGACAGGCCTGAAAAGCCGCTAAGTCTTCGTGGCAGTGGAGATTGACGTAGGGCCAGTAATCTAAGCCGGCCCGTTTCAGGTAGCGATCGCTAATTTCAAACCCCAGCGGGCCGACTAAATGCAGTTCCGTGCCTGTGGCAGCGCAAGTGCGGGCGATATTGCCAGTATTCGGGGGGATTTGCGGGTGAATCAAGACAAGTTGGGGCATGAAGCTAATTAAAAGGATAAAATACAGCTATTGAGAAATTTCTCCAACCACCCAAAGGTAGATCTAGCTTATAGCTTTTATTTATAACCTTTGTCGAGCTCCATTGATTAAATATTCTGATTTGTTTTTGGGCGTCGCTCTGCAACTTTTTTCAGGGAGGTTCGGGCTATTTGTATTATTGGCTGAGTACGCATAGCCAGGGGGCTAGTGAAAGCCCCTGTTATAATAACGGCGGGTACTTCAGGCAGCTAACTGGGCGCACAAGTTGTCTTCGAGTTCCCATTCTTGGTGAGCCATCCCCTGAATTCCTTGGAGAATAATACTGCGGGTGTCCGAACCGCCCTCGTGTAGCTTCAACCAGTGCTGCGCCGTGTTGCCTTCCCGGAGAATCTTTTTGAGTGGCGAGAGAAAGCAGCTAAAGCCGCGTTTTTTGGCTATAGGCCACACTTCGCGGTAAATTTCCTCAATCCAATCTCGTGCCAGAATAGTTCTGCCGTCTTGCCAATGGGTGAGTTCGGCATCCAAACTTTGCCGGGATGCAGCAATTTCGTTGGCGTCTGTGAGGGTAACTAAGTCTTCGTTACGGGTAGCCGCCGGCAAGGTGCTGAGTTCTAAGGGGTCTAAGCTGGGGTCTTCCATCATCTGCCAGATGCGAGCTTCTAGTAAGGCAGTGATGGCTAACAAAGCCAGAGGATTGACTTCGAGGTCGCAAATTCTCAGTTCGAGGCGGTTGAGACAGTAGGGGCGGCGATCGCCATTGGGCCGCACGGCAGACCACAAATGGCGGACATTTTGCATGGTGCCGAGTTCTAGCTGTTCTTCAGTCCACTGAATGTAATGCTTGTGACTTTCAAACAGGGGGACGATGGCGGGAGTTTTGGGAAACAAACCCCACCGAGTGGAATGATAGCCCGTGACTTCGCCGTCGAGGAAGGGGGAAGAGGCGCTCAAGGCCAGGTACAGCGGTGCTTCGACGCGGGCGAGGCGGATGGCCCGCATCAGCATTTCTGGTTGGGAGATGCCGATGTTGATGTGAATGCTGGCGGTGACGACTTTGGTGCCGTAGGTTTGCTCGATGTAGGTGTGGTAGGGGTTGTTGGGATCGGATCTGTAAAATCGATCGCTACCTCCGAGAGACAGGGTACTTCCCGGCAGCAAGGTATAGTCGCCCAATTGTTTTAAATACTCGCGCAACCGGACTCGCGGCTTGACTAAGGCGCACAACAGGCGATCGTAGCTGCACAGCGGGGCAGTCGTATACTCCACATTACGGCTATCAGGCTCCCGGACAAATCCGTCTAGATCGGCAACTATGCGATCGGAGAGACCGACAACCTCACCTTCGGGAGTGCCGGTATACATTTCTACTTCAAAGCCTTTTGATAGCAGCACGTTTGTTCCTCAGCTAAGTTGAGTGCTAGTTTCAAGTATCCCAAAAATTGACCTGTTCATACTATCTTCCACGAGGCAGAGTTGAAATTTTTCGCGACTGGCAGGGAAACCCCGTTTTTCGGCGCCGGCAAGTTTGAGCGTTTGTGTTTTAGTTGCGATCGGGCTGCCACGACACATACTGCCATCGCAAAGAGTTTCCGAGGCGGTTTTAGACTCAGAAAGGCTGTTTGTTCGATCGCGAGCGTGTTTCATTGGGTATTCGTGACGATCGAACTTATGGTGAATAGAACCCACTCCTACCTCAGTTCGACATCTGTTTTCTGCCTTGAGGGGGATAGCCGCAGAGCTATTTTGGGTGCGATTCTAAAAGAGGGCTCTGCAATATTTTTGAGTTCTAGTATTAACCCCTAAAAATCCCTGTGAAAGAGCAAGAAAGAACCCCTCCCAATTTTTGGAATATGCTAAGCAATTTAGCCTTAGTCCGGTTTTTGCTTTTATTTGCTTCTGGTTGGGCTGGACTGCAACTTTTAGCTTACTTTGAAACAGCAGTCGCGGTTTTCACCATTGCTGCACTCGTGGCTTTTTTGCTCAACTATCCGGTGCGAACTCTCCAGAGATTTTTACCGCGAAGTTTAGCTGTCGCCTTCGTTGTCTTGCTCACCATTTTAGTTTTTGGCGGTCTCACCGTCACTGTAGGCGTCACTCTTTTATCTCAAGGACAGCAATTAATTGACAGCATGACTGAATTTCTGAATGCTCTGGCGCCTCTGTCCGAGCGCATCGAAACATTCCTGCGGGCGAGAAACCTGCAAGTTAACCTGCGAGTTATTGAGGAACAACTGCGAAATCAAGCTTTGGCGGGAGTGGTGTCGAGTATTGCTTTTTTACAAGTATTTTTAACCAATTTATTGAATTTAATATTAATTATGGTCGTGGCTTCTTTCATGTTAATTGATGGAGAGAGGCTGTGGGTGTTGGTTCTCAAATTTATACCCCGACATCTGCACAGGCGTTTAAGTTTAACAATAGAGCGAAATTTTTTAGGATTTTTTCAGGCACAAATTTTGTTAATGTTATTTTTGACAACAGCAAGTTTTTTAATTTTTCTGCTGTTAAATGTGAAATTTCCCTTGATATTAGCCTTTATTATCGGATTGTTTGATTTAGTGCCAGGGATCGGAGCGACACTGGGCATTAGCTTAGTTTGTTTTATTGTATTGTCTCAAAATGTGTGGCTATCTTTAAAAGTATTGGCAGCTTGCATTGTTTTGCAGCAAATTCAAGACAACTTTATTCATCCGAGACTGATGCAAAATTCGCTTAACCTCAACCCGGTAGTGGTATTTTTTGCACTGTTAGTGGGGGCGAGAGCCGCAGGACTTCTAGGTATATTTCTGGCTATTCCCCTAGCGGGAGTGATAGTTAGCTGGTTTGACATTGAAGAAATGCAAGCGGAAGGTTAATTGATAAAGCTATCCTATTTTATATCAAATCCGGCTGAAAAATTCTGTTTTAACCTGCCCACTAGAAGTCCCATGCTTCAAAAACTCTCCTGTGCCCCAAGCGACACTAAAACTAAAGAGAAAAAAGCAATGTAGGGTACACCTTACTGCCTAAAATTAATGAATAAATTGCAAGTCGGTAGGAAATCTTTCTTCTTCTGGTTCGGGATCGTAAATGTAATCGCAGTCAAAGCGCAGAGCTTGAGAGTGGCGGCTGATAGAAAATCCGCAATTAGTCACCATTTCTGTAGTAAAAGTTGCCATGACTAACTCAATGAGCTTTCTGTAGGAAATGTTAGGCAGTTGAACGTAATAAGTGCGTCTGGCAAAAAAAATTCTCTCATCTTTGGGTAGAATTATGCCATTAATTCTGTGGGCGTGTTGAATCGGCTTGATATAGGTTTCAATAAACTGGGACTGATTTTTTTGCAGTCTTGCTAATCTTTCGTGTTGCAACCAGCTCATTTGAAACACAATTTTAATAAATTCAAAGCCCAAAATGTAGTTAAAAACATTATTGCGTTCTTCTGTATTCAAGACGAAGCGGAGTGCAGATTCTAAATATTGGTCAGTTTCTCGCCGCGATTGTTGAGATGAGTGGATATAAAATTGTTTGATGTAGCTTCTTAAATCTGATTCGTTTAATTGTTTTTTGACTCTAAATCTGATTAAATACTCTTTGACTCGGTGTAGAGTATCTACATCTTCAAACATTTTTGAGACTAAACCGTCGGCTGTATAATCATCTAAGAATTCTGCTTGCAAGTCGGGAGTAGATGCACACAATATGTAGCAGAGGGACAGGACATAGCGCCGTTGGTTCCAAGGCAAGCTTTGGGCCCAATCTTTAACTTCTACAGGGAGCTTTTGGAACACCGTATCTGTGTGGGGGATTTGAGCAAGGTCGGCATATTTATGTTTTTGTTTAATCATTGCCTGAAACCTTATATTAGTAAGTATAAAGAGCAGTAGAGCGCAGATTATGGGAGGGGGAAGCTGCGACGGAGGGTTGCAAGTTATTCTGTCTTATTTTATTGCCATCTATCTAAATATACATTCTGTAGGGAAGAGCGGGCGTGATCTGTCTCACACTTTTGCGGATTTTAAATCACAAATGCTAGCTCTTCGCATCACATTTGGGGGCGGCGAGTGTCACGGATAAAACTTATTCACGTCACTGGAGCAGCAGCGGGTTTCGTTGATGATTAAGTCGGGTGATTCATAAGTTTTTGTTAGTAATGATTACTGAGATCAATCATGAACTTGACTACAAGTATTTTCCTGAAAAATCAGTACCAAGACTTAACTTTTCGCGATCGCCCGCCTCGTGCAACCCGTGGGAGAGCCATCAATAACTCCGTGGTGTGCCAACTTATACTCGCCCGCTGTTCTTGTGAGAGAGATATTCCGTTATGGGGACACCATCTTTTCTACATACCGTCTATGTGCAAGCTTAATCCTGTGTATGAGGAATTAATGGGTTTACGCTTTCGCTCGCTCTCGTTTTTGGGCGGGGTCAGCCAAAACAGAGACAAGTTTCCCACAACAGTGGTGAGCAACCCAAAATTTTAGATCCTACTTCCCGCCCCCAGATGTATCTGTGGAGTAAATCTAAAATCTAAAATCGACTGAGGTATGCGCGGAAGATGTAACACGGTACTGCTGATTGAGGGGTGTCATACCTCGATCGCCCCTTGATATCAATTATTTATGGGGTATGTCGCTCTGGTAGTTGCCAGAGCCATAATTTAAGCCATAATTGTTGATAATATCAATGGATGCCTCTCGATAGGAGCGGGTATCCATTGTGGCGCTTAAGCCAAAAATAACATCAAACGGTAGCAGCAAAAACCATAACTATAAAAATAATTTAATAATTTACGTGGACTCAGGGAAGTGAATATGTTTAACGCAACTGAACTGCTGATTAAGGCTTTTGTCAATCGCCTGATTGAAGGCTACCGCCACACTTATGGCGGGTTTAAATCTGACTATGGAGAGATTATTGCTTGGGTGGCGAGTATGGCGTTAGAAAATATTGCTAATAGCGATGCTCTTTACCACAATGTCGAACACACTATTTTAGTAACCTTGGTGGGACAAGCAATTCTGGGTGGGAAGCACATCCGCGAAGGGGGTGTTTCCTGCGAAGATTGGCTGCACTTCCACATTGCTTTGCTATGTCACGATATCGGGTATGTTAAAGGTGTTTGCAGACAAGATAGAACAGATTTGGGACTGTATGCGACGGGAATAGGCGACCTGAAATTAACGCTGGCTCCGGGGGCGACGGATGCTAGTTTGATGAATTATCATGTCGATCGCGGAAAAATGTTTATTGACGAGCGTTTTGGCGGTCATAAACTGATTGATGCTGAGCTGGTTAAGCGTAATATTGAGCTAACTCGTTTCCCGGTTCCGGCCGATAAAGATTATCAAGATACGGTAAATTATCCGGGCTTAGTTCGCGCTGCTGATTTAATTGGTCAGTTGAGCGATCCGCGATATTTGCAAAAGATTGCTGCGCTGTTTTACGAGTTTGAAGAAACTGGGCAGAATCTGATTTTGGGCTATCAAAATCCGGGGGAGTTGCGGGATGGTTATCCGAAGTTTTATTGGAATGTGGTTTATCGGTATGTGAAGGATGCGATCGGCTATTTGGAACTGACACAGCAGGGGAAACAAGTAGTTGCTAATTTAAGTGCAAATGTGTTTCGGGTGGAGCATTCTCAGGTGCCAGAGTCTGCGGTGGCTGTAGTTAGCTAGGGTTTGGGTAGATGCCGGGCGATCGCTCTTTTTTGGGATAAGTAGATCGCTCTAGTTAAATACTGCTGCATAGTCAGGATAGCTGAGATGTTGCACCATTCTCAATAATCCTTTCAGGGCGGGATCTCCTGCCCACCCACAAGAAAATCAACTCTTTGTCCAACCGGCTCGAAAGCCTGTGCGAGGCAGAATGGTGCAAGATGTGAGGATAAACGACTTGCACAAGGATTACAACAGGAATTGTAGCAAGTAATGGAGCAAGGAATGAGAGAAAATGCTCGGGAAATTTCTAGGCAACTTTTCAATCTACTTGACAATCAAAGCATTACTCAAACAACTGGTTTTAGGGTTGAAGATATCCAAAATTTGCGGGAGGAATGAAAGGAAGGAAAAAAAGACGATCGCACAATTAGTACACCTTTTCTCATTACCAGGCTTAGCCTGGTAGCGCAGGCTTTTGAGGCTCTGCCTCTTTGATTGAGAATGACGTTAAATATTAAGTCTCATCCAATTGAGGCTCAAGGATGAGTCTGCCCTCCGTCTAAAGGAAGATTTCATTAAATGAGTAAATTCCGTATGATGCTGTAAAAGTCAGTTAGAGGGGAAAGCTATCTCCGACTCTAGCTCCGCATAACTGACCAATCTTACAATATAAAAAAATACATCTCATGACATCAGTCACTCCCAATCAAACTTCCTCTCAATACGAAGTTACAGAATCAGAGGACAAAATTGAGTCTCTGGTAGAAGAAGTTAAGCCAGAAAGCGAACTCGATTTAGAATTCCTCTACACCAGAGACATTGAATTCCGACAAGAAACAATTTATTTCATTGTAGTCGATCGCTTTTACGACGGCGACCCCGCAAATAACGAAGGCCCAAACCCAGAACTTTACGATCCAGAAGGGAAAGATTGGGGCAAATATTGGGGCGGCGACTTGCAGGGAGTTATCGACAAACTCGACTACTTAAAAGATATGGGTGTTACCGCAGTTTGGCTGACTCCGCTGTTTGAGCAAGTAGAAGCCTTATTTGTCGAACAAGCTGCTATTCACGGCTACTGGACTAAAGATTTCAAGCGACTAAATCCCCGCTTCATTGCCACAGACGACAATCCTTCTATTAACCAAACACAAGAAAGTAAAGATACGGTATTTGATAAGTTAGTACACGAGTTGCACCAGCGAAACATGAAACTCGTGCTCGATATTGTTTGCAATCACAGCAACCCAGATTTTAGTGGTAAAAAAGGGGAACTCTACGACGACGGCGTAAAAATAGCTGACTTTAACGACGATGAAGATAACTGGTATCACCACTACGGCGAAGTCACAAACTGGGAAGATGAATGGCAAGTCCAAAACTGCGAACTGTCGGGTTTAGCAACTTTCAACGAAAACAATATTGCCTACCGGAATTACATTAAGTCAGCAATTAAACAATGGCTCGACAGAGGTGTTGATGCTTTGCGGGTTGATACAGTTAAGCATATGCCTATTTGGTTTTGGCAGGAATTTAATGCTGACATTTTAGCACATAGACCTGATGTTTTCATTTTTGGCGAATGGATTTACAGCGATCCTCGAAACGATCGTTCTGTGGAATTTGTCAACGAGTCGGGGATGACTATTTTAGATTTTGGTCTGTGCGTGGCAATTCGAGAAGTATTGGGGAAAGGTGCCGACGCAGGATTTAAGTTAATCCAAGATGTCCTGAATTTGGATCACCGCTACTACGGGGCGACGGAGTTGATTACTTTTATTGACAACCACGATATGCCGAGGTTTCAGTCGTTGAATCCCGATCCAGAAATGCTGCTGTTGGCGATATGTTTAATTATGACGACTCGCGGCATTCCCTGCATTTATTACGGCACCGAACAGTATCTGCATGATGATACAGATGGGGGAAATGACCCCTACAACCGCCCGATGATGGAAAAGTGGGATACAGATTCGCCAATTTACCGAGCTGTGCGTTTGCTGTCGGGATTGCGGCGGCTGAATCCAGCTATTTCGATGGGGAGTCAGTGGCAAAAATATCTAACTGCTGATGTTTATTGTTACGTGCGCCGCTATCGCGATTCGGTAGTGTTTGTAGCGATGAATCGTGGCAATGCTGTTACAATTACAGAGGTTGATACTGAGCTCCCTGATGGAGAGCATACGGAAGTTTTATCGCGCCGTAAGTTTGAAGTTAAAGATGGGATGCTGTACAATTTAGAGCTGGGTGCGCGGGAAGTAATGATTTTTAGTCGCGTCGGAGAGCGAGTTAAGGCGAAAACTATTGTGCGGGCGCAGCTTAACAGCGTTAGAACTCAGCCTGGGGAAAGAATTGTGGTGATTGGAGATTGTCCTGAATTAGGGAATTGGGATATTAGTAAGGGTTACCCCCTGGAGTATATCAATACTAATACTTGGTTTGGGGAAATTCCTTTTAATGAAAGTGCGGGGAAATTGATTTCTTACAAGTATGCACTGCTACGGGAAGGACTGTCGCCCTTGCGAGAAAATCTGGTTTGTCGCCGCTGGGTTTTAGTTTCAGAAGGGACTGTGAAATGGCGGGATAAGTGGGCGAGTGGACGGGAGTCTTAATAGTTTTGAGTTTTGAGTGTTGAGTAAGATAGTCATGGGTGCATCAACCGGGTTGGATGGACGAAAATACTTGTTTCAGGCTTTCGATTATGTTTTAAAAACCCAGTTGATTGAGTAGGGGTGCATAACTGCTGTGAGATTGAATTCCTAATTGCAACTCATAACTCATTACTTTTTAAAGATGACTTAGATCATCAATATTTTGACCTTCTATGTATAGCAGTAATGTGTGCATTGTGCATCCTCCGGACGTGAGTTATGGTGCGCCGAGGCGCACCTTACATTTTTATTAAAGCGATCGCAACTTCTGGGCTAAAACATCGACATAAGGTTCGCTGCTGTGCTGGTTCACAACCATTTCGTAGCCCCGCTGCGCTTGAGATTCAGCTTCTTGAGGATTTTTTAGCAAATGGACGATCGCCTCGCGCAAACCTGCTGCATCTCCCACATTTACAACTTTGGCAAGATCGGGGGTAGCTAAATAATCGGCCATACCTTGAGTCCGAGTAATAACGACCGGTCGCTTGCAGGCCATTGCTTCCAGTAAAACCTGCACTCCCGCAGCATATTTATTGTCCACCAAACAAACTGCAATTACGTCTGCATCGCGGTAAAGCTGCAGTAAATCTGGCCATTGGTAGAATTTGCGGGACATATTTTCTGGCATAGTATCAGGGAAAGCTTTCGATAAAGCCTTGGCATCTTTAGAAAAACCGCTAATTTTTACGTCAACATCTAAGTCAGCAGTTGCTGCTGCTAAGAGTCGGTAGTCGCGCTTTTCTAATCCGACGCTAACAACTGTTTGCCGCTTTTTCTCGCCAGAAACTGGACCCGGTGTGAAAAATTGGGTGTCTGTCTGTTCTAGAAGCACTAAAATGCGCGATTCAGGTATAGCTAAATAGCTGCGGAGGAAGTTTGTTTGAGGGCGGGCGTTGACCATGAACAGGTCAATTTTTTCAGCCAAACCGAATAGTTTCAGGGCGACGCGGCCGCGCGGCCGATCGATATTGTGGAAAAATACTACAATTTTCGGGCGCTTGGGCAATTGGCCACACACCGCCGCCACTGGAATCCCAATGTCCTCGCCCGTACAAAATATCACGTCGTCGCTGCTGACTTGCTTGGACAATTTGCGCGCGGCGGCCCAATGTTCGGGTTTAGAAGAAATTTTCGATCGCAGCTTGTCACTCAACGATATCGCTTCGCCATCTGGGGCATGAACGGTGGCATTTAAGCGGTCTCTGAGAGCTCGCAGAACGTGGCGAGGGCATTTGCCGAGTTTTGCATCGCGGTCAATTCCATCTAGGTCTATTTTACGACCTAATGCCAAATGGTATTTCAAGCTCTTCTCCTTATAATTCGGCTGGTGCTGCCACAAATTATCTAACCTCAGAAGATTCTATAGTCTGCTGTGGAACGTGCTGGTTCGATCGATCAATTTTAGATTTTAGAGTTTAGATTTGACTCTACAGATAAATCTGGGGGGTTCTCCCTCATGTCTAAATTTTTGTGAGTTCCACGAATCCTGTCTGGGGCTTGTATAGCAACGGCCCTCACGGTTAGGAAACCGGGTTGATGGACACCCGCGCGCAAATCCTGTACGAATCAAAAACAGTGAAACGCGCCGATCAATTCCAAGGACTTAAGCTTTTATGCTGAAGTTAGCTAAAGAATTTATGTTTAACCCCATGTATATTTCTCCAGAGCAAGATCAAAAAATTCGCTACACCATGCGCGAGTGCGGTCAAGAAGCTTACAAGCTAGCAGCCAAACCTTTTGAAGTTTCAGAGAAAGGGCCCAACGACTACGTGACGAGTATCGATCAATACCTAGACCGACAACTATCGGCAGCATTTAGCGCTTTGTTTCCTGAAGACGGCAGGATCACCGAGGAAAACGCCACCTCCAGAGCAGCTTACGGGGCCAATTACCAGCGCCTTTGGTGCATCGATCCCCTCGACGGGACTGAAGAATTTATTCGGGGAAAACTGCACTACGCTTCGATGGTGGGGCTGCTGCTGGAAGGGGAACCGGTGGCCGGCTGGCTCTACGCCCCGGCTTTTGACCAAATGTATTTTGGGGGCAAAGATTGGGGATTGTTCCAAACTGTGGGAACCCAAGCGCCGCAGCCGATCGCGCTGTGCAAACCCCCGGCTCCGACAGCGGAAAATTGTAAAATTGTTCTCGGAGACAAAGACCAAAAAAACTACGCCCGGGCGATCGCCCAAAGCATCCCCGGAGCAGAATTTTACTCGCTGGGCAGCTTTGGCTTGAAAGTGATGGAAGTTATCTTCGGTCGAGCTGGTTTGTACCTGTATCTCAACGGCAGAGTTAAAGTGTGGGATACCGCCGGCCCTCTGGCTTTAGCAAAAGCAGCCGGCTTGGTGTGTTGCGATATGCAAGGTCAACCGCTGAGGTGGACTAAAGATGCGATCGAGCCGGAGACTCTGGCCCACACGCAGTCAATCGCGATCGGCTGGCCGGAATACATAGAACCTTTGTTGGGCAAAGTTCAACAGGCAGTGGCAGGCTTGTAAACCCGTTTAAGATTAAAGAATCTGCCAATTGTTACGTGAACCGGGCCTCTGCACCCTTATCATCAATTAAAGGAGCAACAGATTGTTTGTGTTCCCAAACATCGATCGTTCCCTAGCTGTTGGGTGTCGCCTAATCATATTTCCCACCTCCGCGAGTTTGCATGAAGACAGAAGCTTTCAGTGAGCTATTCCCTCTATTTAAGGGTGCTAACCCAGAAACCTTGGGAGGGCTGCTATCAAATGCCGTCAAGCATGAGTATCCCCCGGGCCGAGCTGTGGTGATGGAGGATTCTTGGGGCAACGCGATTTACTTTGTCGTGTCTGGCTGGGTAAAAGTCCGGCGCTTGTCAAACGATCGAGCTGTATCAATGGCTATTTTAGGACGGGGTGCGTTCTTCGGCGAAATGGCAATTCTTGACGAATCTCCCCGCTCAAATGACGTACTTGCTCTCTCGCCGGTGCGGCTGCTGAGCGTCACAGCTCAGCGATTTATCCAAACCCTGTTTAAAGACCCGCAATTGCACCACCGCATGCTGCAACTGATGGTGCGGCGGCTCCGCCAAACCAATCACCGCTATCAACTCCGAAACCGCCAGCCAGCGGTTAAACTAGCAAATACTTTAGTCGAGCTGGCAGAAAACTACGGTCAGAAAACTGCTGAGGGCAAAGATATCTTCAATATTCCTTATGAAGACTTAGCGGATGTCACAGATATCACCCTAGATGAAACCAGCAAAATTATGGAAAAACTCGATAGTAAAGGTTGGATCAATATCGATCCAGACCGCCAAACTATCCATTTGATCAACCTCAAGCACTTGATTAATTTGGCAAGTCAATGACTGATGTTACTTCTTTGGATACCTCGTCCGCTGCCGACAATTGTCAGGGGCAACTAACAGCACCGACAATTCAATATTCGGTGGCGATGCCCAATCCTGAATCCCACCTCTTTGAAGTAACTTTGCGCGTGCAAGGTTGGTCGGAGCCGGTTCTGGATTTAAAAATGCCTGTTTGGACTCCCGGTTCTTACTTGGTTCGAGAGTACGCCCGCCACCTGCAAGATTTTAGCTCGCTATCCGGCGATCGACCTTTACCTTGGCGCAAGCTCAGCAAAAATCACTGGCAAATCGAGACCGATTCGGTGTCAGATGTCACGGTTCGCTACCGTATTTTTGCCAACGAACTGACAGTGCGAACCAATCATTTAGACTCGACTCACGGTTATTTCAATCCGGCGGCTTTGTGCTTTTTCTTGCCCGGTTTTGAGCGCAACTGTTATACCGTGACAGTTGTGCCACCGAAGCCGGAATGGCGCACAGTTACTGCTTTGCCACCTGTTTCCGGGCAAAATCTTACTTTTGCTGCAGCGGATTTTGACACTCTCGCAGACAGTCCTTTTGAGATTGGCTGTCACGAAGTCTACGATTTTGAAGTGATGGGAAAACCCCACCAGCTAGTTGTTTGGGGAAAAGGCAATTTAGAACCAGAGCGGGCGATTCGAGACATCCAAAAAGTTATCGAAGTTGAGGCAAAAATGTTCGGCGGTTTGCCTTACGAACGCTATGTGTTTTTACTGCATTTGTCCGGCTCTGGTTTTGGTGGTTTGGAACACAAGGAGTCCTGCACTCTCAACTATCCCCGTTTTAATTTTCGGGCTAAGGAAAAGTACGAACGCTTTATTCAGTTGGTGGCTCACGAGTTTTTTCACCTCTGGAATGTCAAGCGCATTCGACCGAAAGCTCTGGAAGTATTTGACTACGAAAAAGAGAACTACACTCCTTCTTTATGGTTTTCTGAAGGGACTACCAGTTATTACGATTTGGTGATTCCTTTTCGAGCTGGTATCTACAGCGTGAAAGGTTATTTCCAATGTATGGCTAAGGAAATCACTCGCTTGCAGACGACTCCGGGGCGAAGCGTGCAGCCGGTCAGCGAGTCGAGCTGGGATGCTTGGATTAAACTTTATCGCAGGGATGCTAACAGCGACAACTCGCAGGTTTCCTATTATTTGAAAGGGGAAGTTGTTTCGTTTTTGCTCGATTTGTTGATTCGAGCCAGACACGGCAATTCGCGATCGCTCGACGATGTGATGCGTTTGATGTGGCAGCGGTTTGGCAATGCTAACTCAAGTAAAAACGAAGATTTTGAACAGAAGCCGGAAACAGACGCCAAGCCGTCGCATCTGACATCAAACGGACAGTTAAATTCTCCTTCGCTGCCTGCAGAAATAGGCTTTACTCCCGAAGAGTTGCAAAGTACGATCGAGTCCGTCGCCGGCATCGATTTGAGCGACTTTTTCGCGCGCTATATTGACGGCACAGAAGAGTTGCCTTACAACCAGTATCTGGAACCTTTCGGGCTCGAACTCATCGCAGGCGAAATTGACCAAACGCCTCGCATCGGTTGGACGTTGGGACTGGAAAACGGGCGGGAAATCGTGAAATTTGTCGAAGTAGGATCTCCGGCACAATTGGCTGGAATTGATGCTGGGGACGAGTTGCTGGCGATCGAAGGTTTTCGGGTAAATTCAGAACAAGCGAGTGAGAGGCTTAAAGATTATCAGCCGGGGGACACCATAGAGGTGACGGTTTTTCACCAAGACGAACTGCGGACTTGTCCTGTTACTCTCGCCCCGCCGCGACCGACGCGTTACTCGATCGTGCCGGTGGAACAGCCCACCGCTATTCAGAAACAAAACTTTACTGGATGGCTGGGAGTTCCTCTATCGAAATTGTGACATAAATGAAGGGGAACGGGAAAGAAAAGACAAGAAGGAATCAGGCTCAATTCCCAATTCCCAATTCCCAATTCCCAATTCCCAATTACCCATTACCAATTTTGATTATGCAAACCCCACCTCCTCCATCAATTACACCCCGCCAGATGAATCTGCTGAGGATTGTTACTTCTATGGCCTGGGCTGACGGCCAACTCGCGACAGAAGAAGTTGATTTAATGCTCGATCGCTTTTGCGGTTTGTTTGCCCCAGATAGCGACGGACAACAAATGCAACAAGAACTGCGGGATTACATCATGCAAAATATCCCCCTTGACGAGTTGATCGGTCAACTAGAAACTCAAGAGGAAAGGGAATTAGTCCTGCAACTCGGCTATGAAGTGATTTCTTCTAGTTCTCGCACTCCCGATGAACCAAAAATTAACGCTGAAGAAGCTGCTGCTTATCAAAAATTAGTGCAGTTGCTGAATCTTTCAGAGGATGTGGTCAAGCGTATTGAAGCTGAATCATCGGCTGCAGATACTTCAGAGGGAATTGTAGAGAAGATGGCTCACAAATTAGAAAAGTTCATCAAAGGTTAGTTCTGGACTTGCGCGCGCTTGGCTTAAAAACCCGGTTGATTCCTAGATTTCTCGTTACTCAACCTGGAATTTTTCGTAGAAACCGGGAATAAGCCCCCCATGCCTAAGTCTTGTTAGGTAAGTATCGGAATAATAATTTTCTGAGTGCAACTATTTACAACTAAATCAGAAGGGAAATAAACCGGATTGTGACTCCCAATTTCCTAGCGTATACTAACAAAAAACACGGCAAGGTTAAGAATATTTTTCATCGCCGGGAACGGTAATATAATTGGCGATCGCCCTTCCCGTGTACTGCCTTCCCCTTAACGAGAATTAGGGACTTAGGCAAAGCCTAAATCCCTAATTTATCTACCGATTTTGGGCGCTCACTGAAAGTAATATCGTTTCCCGTTGCATCGGAATAATAAAATCGAGTCAACAGTCAACACTCAACCATTCAGTTTTTAGACCCCGAGTCAACCGTCAGAAGTCAACCATCATCTCGCTCGTGTAACCGGAATAGATATTAATCCAACCAGTCATTAGTGCGGTAACTTGCTGAGGGCGTGCCAAGTTCTATAGCCGACAATTCCATCTTGCGGTAAAGCCTTGCTGAGTTGTAATTGTCGCACTGCTACATCTGTCATCGCCCCGAAGAATCCGTCAATGGAACCGAAATAGTATCCATTGATTTTCAAGACATTCTGAACAATTTTAACAGCATTACCAGAACTGCCCTTCATGACGATCGGCATATTCACAGGTGCACCAGAGTATAGTGCTTCCCAAGTGATAGAACCCACAATCCCATCTTCTTTTAAAAAGACGCGGTGTTGATAGCCTTTGACGGCGTTTTGAACTTGGACGCCGAAAATACCGTCAATCGGCCCGAAATAATATGCCCAATGATATAGAAGCTGTTGTAGTTCCTTGACAGCTTGACCTGTTGAACCCATTTGTAAAGTGGGTTTGTTTACTCCCGTGGTTTCAGCAAATGCAAGACTTGATTGAGCAGTAGTATCGGCGACGAGAGCCATAGTTTCATTGTTCAAGCTTCTTTCTTCGGTATACATAATGTGGTTTCTCTCAACATTTAAGTTTTGGTCTTTGATATTTCAGGTATAACTGGTGGGATTGGTGAGTGCACAGTCACTTTTTGGAGTGTCACTCATGTGAGTGTCACTCGTTTGAGTTACCCGTTGGTTTGTCGTAAGGAATGCAAGTTGTAATATTTTTATGAGGACTTTCGTTGTCAATACAAACCAAGGGGTAAGCTGCGCGGTGGACACCTACCCAATACAAAGATGCGGGATACGCACCCTACCAACTCATGTTGATTGTTTACTCAGCAAATTCTCGCAATGTTGGAATTAAATACTGTGTCAAAGTAAAGGCATCTACTCCTAATTCCGTCCGTTCTTTGGCAGCCATGATTCCGGCTTGAGCGTGCCACCAAGCTGCTGTTGCAGCAACTAATTGGGGGGGGGATTTGCGGGCGATCGCAGTTGCTAATAGTCCCCCTAACAAGCCTGTCAGAACGTCGCCGCTGCCGCCTCTGGCGAGGGCTGGGGTGCTTTCGGGATTGAGGTAGGTTATGGTACGTGAAGCGTAGCTATCCGGTAGGGAATCGCCCTCCTCCTTCCAACTTATGCAAACTCTCGCTCCCTTGAGCAATATCGTTGCGCCGCAAAGTTGAGCTGCTGCTTGAGTTGCAGCAATTCGATCCTCGCCCGTTAGATCCGCTAAGTCGGGAAATAAACGCTTGAATTCGCCCGGGTGAGGCGTGATAATTGTCAGTGCTGAACGTTCGGACAAAATCGGGACTGTGCCGAGTTGAGCGAGGATATTTAAACCGTCAGCATCTAAAACCAGAGGTCGATCGCTCTCCAGTACAGATTCTACAGCGATTGCCGCTTCCAATGTCAGACCAGGCCCTGCGGCGATCGCATCATAAGAACTCAAATCAATTGCTACTGGCAACTCGCTAATTGCACCGCTTTGGGTTTCGGGACATCCTATAACTAATGCCTCTGGCAACTGACTGCTCAGCATCGGTTTAATCGACTCAGGAACAGCAATTGACAGCATTCCGATGCCGCTAGCTCTTGCTCCCAATGCTGCCAAAATAGCTGCTCCGCTGTAGCGGCGGGAACCTGCAATAAGTAGTAAGTGACCGTTGGTGTATTTGTGCGAAATGGGCGAGCGGGGTAACGGCAAATGCTGAGTTGCCGAGGCTGTTGTAATGCGTTGGAGTGCTGGCGTTTTGCCCAATATTGCTGCAATATCTGCTGCAGGAATATCAAAATCAATTAATTCGGAGCTGCCGATATATTCTAACGCTCTGTCTTGCAGAAATGCCATTTTCCACAAACCCAAACATAATGTATGTTTTGCCCGGATAGCCGTCCCCAAAACTTCTCCGGTATCTGTATGAATTCCCGAGGGAATATCTATACTTAAAATTGGTATATTTAAGTTATTTATTTCGTCAATGGCTGCGGCAGTGGCGTTAATAATTTCTCGTTCTAACCCAAATCCAAATAAACCATCTACGAGCAAATCGCAGTTTTTCAGCGGTTCAATTTTGTCAAAAAATGGAATATTTAAACAACGCGCATAATCAGCGTGATTTTTTGTTAGTTCTTTGAGTTTAGAAAAGGGGCAGTAAATAACTACTTGGAACCCTTGAAAGTGCAATTCGCGGGCAACAACCAAAGCATCGCCGCCGTTGTGTCCCGGCCCAACCAATACGCCGATAACTGGGAATTGAGACTTAACAAGATTTTTTCCTTCTTGCCTTTTCCTTCTATCCGTTAAATCCCGTACACTGCCCGTTGCCGAACTTCCTTCCGCTTTCAAAAGCGCCTGAATGCGTCTAGCAATCAGTCCCGCGACTTTTTCCATTAAAGCTGCGACTGGCATTCCAGCAGCAAAGATTCTCGTTTCTATTTGCCGCATTTGGTCGGCGGTCACAACAAATTTTTGAATAGTCATTTCGATTACAGTGGTGGTAAACTTTCAGCTAACAGCAGCAGTCGCAGTTTGTAGTATTTTAGTGCTACAATGAATTAGCTCGATCGAACAAAGTAACAGTAAAATAGCAATTTCTCCCCAACCATGAACAAGATTGTTGTAGGCCTCTCCGGCGGGGTCGATAGTTCCGCAGCAGCCGCAATTTTACACCATCAGGGATATGAAGTGGTGGGTTTAACGCTGTGGTTGATGAAGGGCAAAGGTCAGTGCTGCTCTGAGGGAATGGTCGATGCAGCTAAAATTTGCGAAGATTTGGGCGTTCCCCACCACATTGTTGACAGCCGCGAGGTCTTTCAGGCAAGTATTGTCGATTATTTGGTGGAGGGTTACAGTGCAGGAGTTACGCCTTTGCCTTGTTCGCAGTGCAATAAAACTGTGAAGTTCGGGCCAATGCTTAAGTATGCTCGCGAAGAACTCGGAATTGAAAAAATCGCTACAGGGCACTACGCTCGGATTACTTACGATGCTGCTACAGGTCGCTATCAGTTGCTGCGGGCGATCGACCCTGCGAAAGATCAGTCTTATTTTTTGTACGATCTAACACAGGATTTGTTGGCGGGTACGGAATTTCCTTTGGGGGGAATTACCAAGACTGAAACTCGCAGAATTGCGGCGGAATTTGGCTTGAAAACTGCTGATAAGCCGGAAAGTCAGGATTTGTGCTTGGTGGAAAGTAACGGTTCGATGCGGGCTTTTCTGGACAAGTACATTGCGCCGCAAAAGGGTGACATTGTGGACAAGTCAGGGCGGGTGCTCGGACAGCACGACGGCGTTCACCACTACACTATCGGTCAGCGGAAGGGACTCGGTATTGCTGCACCGGAACCGCTGTACGTGATTGAACTCGATGCTGCTGGCAATCGGGTAATTGTGGGCGATCGACAGTTGGCAGTAGAATCTGAATGTACTGTCCAGAAAGTGAATTGGGTTTCTGTGGCTGCGCCGACGGCTCCAATTCGGGCTCAGGTACAGATTCGATATCGATCGCACCCCGTGCCCGCTACTATTATTCCTGTGGAACCATCCCAAGCAGAGGAAAAAGCCGCCGGTACAAGAGTTAAGTTAATTTTTGACGAACCGCAGTTGAGCATTACCCCCGGACAAGCGGCTGTTTGGTATGACGGAGACGTGCTGTTGGGCGGCGGCATCATCGAAAGAAACCAACTCCCAAATTAAGGCAAGGGGCGGGCTAGAAGCCCACCCCACAAGAAACCACCCACCAAAAAACAAACTCTTTGTGGAACAGGCATCTTGCCTGTTCCCAGAAGCTCACCCCACAAGACACTTCCAACAAGAAAATTCACTCT